>CANOFQ010000234.1 GCA_947565325.1 uncultured bacterium | reverse complement strand
TTATGTTTGAAAAAGACCCTTGGAGTCAGGAAGCAGTGGATAAAGATGGAAGAAGAGAAGGGAGCGTTGTCGGTAGGAGGCTATCTCTTTTATACAGAGGGAGACGCACAGCTTGCCAGAGCGGAGGAACAGAAGATAGAGTATCTGGAGGCGAGGATAGATTATTCCTCTCCGGAGAGCATACGTTACGTGTATGAGAAATCCATTCATGAAAGGGTCTTTAAGACCCCTGTGGGACTGCAGTACCTGAAGCGTCAGCAGGAATACCTGAAAAGCAGGCCGGACATGGCACCGGACAGCGTCATAGACATTCCGCTGTTCATCCCCTTCGGCGGCGAGCTGAGGGAGCACACGAACCCTGCCCGTGCGAGGGTGGTGCCCTCCGGCAGGAAGAACGGACAGAAATACGGCCTTACGATTTCCGTCCTGCTGAATATCATGCTGGTGCTGGCCATTATCGCCATGTTCGGCATTTCCTTCCTCAGCGAGAACCCCAACATAGTGAATTATGAACGGGCCATCACGGATAAATACGCCGCATGGGATCAGGAGCTGACAGAGCGGGAGCGGGCAGTCCGGGAGAAGGAGCGGGAGCTTAACATACAGCCGTGAGGATGTGCTGCAGGATCCGGTATAGGGATGCAGGGCCGTGACAAGGCGAAAGGCGGGATGGAATGAACGGGTTGAAGATACTTGTGGTGGATGATGAGAGCAGGATGCGCAAGCTGGTGAGGGACTTTCTGGCGAAAAGCGGCTATGACGTGCTGGAGGCCGGGGACGGCGAGGAGGCGCTGGACATCTTTTTCGCCCAGAAGGACATAGCTCTGGTGGTGCTGGACGTGATGATGCCCAAGCGGGACGGCTGGCAGGTGTGCCGGGAGATCCGGGAGTATTCCAAGGTGCCCATCATCATGCTGACGGCAAGAGGAGACGAGCAGGATGAGCTGCAGGGCTTTCAGCTGGGAGTGGACGAGTATATCACAAAGCCCTTCAGCCCTAAGATTCTGGTGGCCCGCATCGAGGCGATCCTCCGGCGGACAAGCCGGTCCGCAGAGGGGGAGATCTTAAGCTGCAGCGGGATCTCGCTGGACAAGACGGCCCATCAGGTGACCATCGACGGGCAGAACGTGGATCTGAGCTACAAGGAATTCGAGCTGCTGGCCTATTTCATCGAGAACAAGGGAATAGCGCTCTCCAGAGAGAAGATACTGAACAATGTGTGGAACTATGATTATTTCGGGGATGCCCGCACCATCGACACCCATGTGAAAAAGCTGCGCAGCAAGATGGGGGGGAAGGGCGAGATGATCAAGACCATCTGGGGCATGGGCTACAAGCTGGAGGATGACAGGGAATAGACGGCAAGGGAAGAGCTGGAGGCAGAATGAAACGCTCGATCAGAAGGCAGTTCGCTTTGATATTCATAGGTCTGATGGCCGGAACCATCCTCCTGTGCTGGTTCATCAACACCATGTTTCTGGAGGAGTATTATGTCTGGAGCAAGACCAGAGTGATCAGGGAGGCCTATGAGACCATCCGCTTTGCTGCAGACAGCGGAACCTACGGTTCCGTGGAACTGAATGAAAGGCTGAACGATATCTGCGGGGTCTACAATATCACGGTGTATGTGACGGATTCCGACTCGAAGGCCCGGTATGTGTCCACGAACGGAGGACGGGAGCTGGGTAACAGGCTGTTCGGTTATCTTTTCGGGCTGCTTCCCGTCAACGGAAAGGTGATCGAAGAGAGCGAAGAGTTTGTGGTACAGACCGTGCAGGTGGAGGAGGACGAATATGTGGAGATGTACGGGCGGCTGGACAGCGGCATCGCCTTCATCATGCAGACCCCTCTGGAGAGCATCCGGGAGAGCGTGAATGTGGCGAACCGCTTCTTGGGCTACGTGGGCATATTCGCCACGCTGGCGGGAGGCGTCATCACATGGGTGATTTCCGGACGGATCACGGCTCCCATTCTGGAGCTGAACCGCATATCGGAGAAAATGGTACATCTGGACTTTGAGGCGAAGTACAGCGGGAACGCCAGCGGAGAGATAGACCTGCTGGGTAAAAACATCAATATGCTGTCCGGATCGCTGGAGCGGTCCATCTCGGAGCTGAAGACGGCCAACAATGAGCTTCAGAAGGATATAGAGAAAAAAGAACAGATCGATGAGATGAGGAAGGAATTCCTCTCCAATGTGTCCCATGAGCTGAAGACCCCCATCGCCCTGATACAGGGGTACGCAGAGGGACTTTCCGAGGGGATCAGCGACGACCCGGAGAGCATGCGGTTTTACTGCGAGGTCATCATGGACGAGGCGTCGAAGATGAACACTATGGTGAAGAAGCTTCTCACCCTGAACCAGCTGGAGTTCGGCAACGACGTGGTGGCCATGGAGCGCTTTGACATCCTGCCGCTGGTCAAGAACCTGATTCAGTCCGCAGGCATCCTCACAAGGCAGAACGGGATTCAGGTGTCTGTGGAGGCAGGGGAGCCCGTCTATGTATGGGGGGACGAATATAAGACAGAGGAAGTCATTACGAACTTTTTTTCCAACGCAGTGAATCACTGTGACGGGGAGAAGAAGATTCTCTTTTCCTTTGAGGAGCGGGGAAACAAGGTGAGAGTAGGCGTGTTCAACACGGGCAGCCCCATCCCGGAAGAGGCACTGCCCCATCTGTGGGAGAAATTCTACAAGGTGGACAAGGCGAGAACCAGAGAGTACGGGGGAAGCGGGGTAGGACTGTCCATTGTGAAGGCGATTATGGAGTCGATGAATCAGGCTTACGGCGTGGAGAACTACAATAACGGGGTGCTGTTCTGGATTGAACTGGAAAAGGCGGGACAGACGGTATAGGGCGAGAGGAATCAGAATTTTAAGAAGAATATGCATGACGGAACAGGAGAATTATGAAGACAGAGGGAGAGGATTATACAAGAGTGCTGCTGGTAGGACTGGACACGGGAAGGGAACGGGATTTCGAGCATTCCATGGAGGAGCTGAAGAGTCTGGCACAGGCGGCATACAAAAGGGTTGTGGGCATCATCGTGCAGCACATGGAGGAAGTGAACAAGGCGTTCTATATCGGGGCAGGGAAGGTGGCCGAGGCGAAGGAGTACGCCGTTTCCTGCGAGGCGCAGGAGGTGATTTTCGACAATGCGCTGTCCCCGTCTCAGATGCGGAATCTGGGAAAGGAGCTGGAGCTGCCGGTTCTGGACAGAACGGGGCTGATTCTTGACATTTTTGCCCTGAGGGCCAGAACCAGAGAGGCCAAGCTTCAGGTGGAGGCTGCAAGACTGCAGTATATCCTGCCAAGACTTGTGGGGATGAGAGAGAATCTGAGCAGGCAGGGAGGAACCGGCGGCAGCATGAGCAACCGGGGGGCCGGCGAGACGAAGCTTGAGCTGGACCGGCGCAGGATCGAGCACCGGATCAGCGAGCTGAAGAAGGATCTGGACGAACTGACCCGGATCAGGGATACCATGCGCAAGAAGCGCACCCAGTCAAGAATCCCCAAGGTGGCTCTGGTCGGCTACACAAATGCCGGAAAATCCACCATCATGAATCGCATGGTAGAAAGATACGGCGAGAAAAGGGACAAGACGGTTCTGGAGGAGGATATGCTTTTTGCCACGCTGGACACCAGCGTGCGCTGTATTCAGTCCGAGGAAGAGGGGGCCTGGGACAACAGACCGTTTTTTCTGACGGACACGGTGGGGTTCATCGACAAGCTGCCCCACGGTCTGGTAAAGGCCTTCCGCTCTACGCTGGACGAGGTGAGATATGCGGATGTGCTGGTTCAGGTGGTGGATTTCTCGGATGAACATCACAGACAGCATATGACCGTGACAGAAGAGACCCTCAAGGAGCTGGGTGCAGGTGACATCCCCCGGATCATTGTGTATAACAAGGCGGATAAATGTGCCATGGAGAACCTGCCCAGAGTGCGGGAGGGACAGATTTATATGGCGGCGGTTTCGGGGTGCGGGCTGGAAGAGCTGATCAGCCTTATTAAGGACAAGGCTTACTGTCATCAGTCGGAGGCGGAGTTTCTGTTCCCTTATGACAAGGGCGGTGCGGCATCCTATTTTATGGAGAACGCCACTGTGCTTGAACAAGAGTATCGCAACGAGGGAATCTTCCTGAGGGTGAGCTGTCACGGAGGCGATGCCGAAAAATACCGGGAATATCAGATAAATACCGGACGGAGCACCATGGCGGGAGCGGACTCTGTGCAGACTGTGGGATAGTGGCTGCCCCAACTGTCACACATACTCGGGGAAGGTTTTTGGGAGAGGATGGATTCTGCGTGGATTTTGGTCTTGCCTGTGGTATAAATATGTTGTATCATAGTACTGTGTATGCATGCTTTAGGGCAGCGGAAGCCCGTGGAACGGCTTCCGGAAAGGAATATGCGACAGATCAGCATGGCCGGTCTGCGAAAAAGATTCAGGGGGATGCCTATGCGGCAGAGCCCTGACTGCGTGACGGATTTAGGCGGTATATTTGTATGGCGGAGGCCTGACAGGATAGGAGAGGTGGCATGATGAGTATTAAGAAGAACAAGGGAAGGGCAGCGGCGCTTCTGGCGGGACTTGTGACGGCAGTGAGTATCACGGGCTGTGCAGAGAACCAGATCCCGGATATTTCGGACGAGCATCTGGAGACGATAAAAAACTATGTGGCTGCGACTGTGATGAAATACAATATGGGGCACAAAAGCCGCTTGGTGGATCTGTCAAAATATACGTCTCTGGAGGAGCTTCCGGACGCAGTGCCGGATGCTCCGCAGGGAATGGATCCGACGGATGACACACCGATTATCAATTCGCCGTCGTCGGGGCAGGACTCGTCCGGCGGGAACAAGACCTATTCCATGGAGGAGGTTCTGGAGCTGCCGGAGGGAGTGACGATTTCCTTTCTGGGACAAGGGACATATGATTATTATCCTGAGGAGGGTGACGAGGCCGGTTTCGGCTTAAGTGCGTCCAAGGGGAAAAAGCTGCTTGTCCTGAGCTTTTCTCTGGAGAATGCCGGCGATCAGGAGCAGACGGTGGATCTGAATTTCCCCGACCTGCGATTTCATATTACGGTGAACAAAGAATATACCCGGAGGGCAATGACCACCATACTGCTCAATGATCTGTTTACGTACAGCGATACACTGGAGGCCGGAGGCAGCGCTGAGACGGTGCTGATCATAGAGGTGGACGAGAGCATGGAGGGGAACATCACTGCAATTGACCTAGGTGTGCGGAAGGAATCGAAGCTGTACCAGTTCCCGCTTCTGAAATAAGAGGCCCGGAGGACATATGGGTGAAATATTGAAAAACAGTATCAGAAATACAGCATAGAAACAGTATAAAAATAGCGTATGAGAATACTGTAAAAAAATGTAATTTCTTGTGTAAAAAATGTAATTTTCTTGTTGACAAGAATATGGCTTGGTGTTATACTGAATTTCGCTGTCAGGGAAATGGACATATGGAACAGACAGCGTCAGGCATAAGCGGTTCCCAATAGGGCCAGAAAAGGCAGAGCAATGAGGGCTGCAAAAAAGCTTGAAAAAAATAAAAAAAGCTGTTGACAAAGAAAGGCAACTGTGATATCTTAAGGAAGTTGCCGATGACGGCAGCAGGAAGTTGCCGCTGATGCCGACAGGCGAGGGCGGCACG
>CANOFQ010000233.1 GCA_947565325.1 uncultured bacterium | reverse complement strand
CACAAACTGATCCAGATTCGCCTGTTCCGCTCCTCCGGCGCAGATATCCACCCCTCGCCATATCTCCTGAAATCTCTCTTCTTCAATGCCTGCGTCAAATGCCATCTGTGTTCCAAAATACAGCGGCCCGCCATAAAGGGTTATGAGCGTCTCGTACATATCAAATATCACTGCTTTTACCATAGCGTTACCTCAAATTATCGTCTCACTCCACCGTCACGGACTTGGCAAGGTTCCTGGGCTTATCCACGTCGCAGCCCCTGCCAACCGCCACATAATAGCCGAACAGCTGCAGGGGTATGATGGCCAGAGAATTGGCGAACAGGGGATTGGTGGCGGGAATGTAGATCACATAGTCCGATGCCTTCTCTATGGCCCTGTTGCCCTCGCAGGTCACCGCCATCACGAAGGCGCCTCTGGCCTTGACCTCCACCATGTTGCTGATGGTCTTCTGGTACAGCTTGGGCTGGGTGGACACCGCCACCACCAGCGTTCCGTCCTCGATGAGGGAAATGGTGCCGTGCTTCAGCTCTCCCGCCGCATAGGCCTCGGAATGGATATAGGAGATCTCCTTCAGCTTCAGGGAGCCCTCCAGAGAAATGGCATAGTCCAGCCCCCGGCCCATGAAGAAAATATCCCTTGCGCCGATATAACGGTTCGCAAAATGCTGGATCTTGTTTTTGTGGCTCAGGAGCAGCTCGATCTGGTCCGGCAGTCTCTCCAGATCCGACAGCAGGCTCCGAAATTCCGCCTCGCCTATGGTTCCCCGCACCTTCGCCAGCTTCATGGCCAGCAGATACAGGGCGGCCAGCTGGGCGCTGTAGGCCTTGGTGGTGGCCACTGCGATCTCGGGGCCGGCCCATGTGTAGAGAACGCTGTCCGCCTCCCTTGCGATGGAGCTCCCCACCACGTTCACGATGCCCAGCACCTTGAAGCCCCTTGCCTTGGCTTCCCGGAGGGCGGCAAGAGAATCCGCCGTCTCTCCCGACTGGCTGATGACGATCACCATGCCGCCCTCCTCCATGATAGGATCCCGGTAGCGGAACTCGCTGGCCACCTCCACCTCCACGGCGATTCTGGCAAGCCCCTCGATCACGTACTTCCCCGTGACTCCTGCATGGTAAGCAGAGCCGCAGGCCACGATGTAAATCTTCCGGATCCCCATGAGCTCCCCGTCGCTCATCTTCAGCTCCTCAAGCGCCAGATCCCCTCCCTGAATCCGGGGTGAGACCGTGTCCGCAACAGTCTTTGGCTGCTCGTACATCTCCTTCAGCATGAAATGGTCATAGCCCGCCTTCTCCGCCGCATCTGCGTCCCAGTCGATCTGTACCGGCTCCTTTTCCAGCTCCTCCTCGTCCACGGAATAAAACCGGAGGTCGTCCCTTTTTAATCTTGCCACCTCCTGATTCTCCACATAGTACACCGTTCTGGTGTACTTCAGGATGGCCGGCACGTCGGAGGCGATGAAGCACCCGTCCGTACCCTTTCCCACGATCAGAGGACTGTCCTTGCGCACCGCATAGATCTCATCGGGATGATCAGCAAAGAGGATCCCCAGGGCATAGGAGCCCTCCACCCGATGCAGGACCTTGATGATGGCGGCCAGAGGATCCCCCTTGTAATAATAGTCCAGCAGATGGGCAAGCACCTCCGTGTCCGTCTCCGACACGAACTCATATCCCCGCTCTATCATCTTCTTCCGAAGATGTATGTAATTCTCTATGATTCCATTGTGCACCACGGCGATGGTCCCGGCGCTGTTTCCATGGGGATGGGCGTTCACTCCGCTGGGGGCTCCGTGGGTGGCCCATCTGGTATGCCCGATGCCGGAGCAGCCCTCCATGGTCTCTCCCCCATGGGTCAGGTTCTCCAGTACCTTCAGGCGGCCCGCCGCCTTCTTGATCCGGATCCGGTTCCCGTCGCAGACCGCCATGCCCGCCGAATCATACCCCCTATACTCCAGCTTTGACAGACCGTCCAAAATAATGGGAGCCGCCTGCCGCTCCCCGATATATCCTACGATGCCGCACATATTTTCCTGCCTTCCTTTCCCGAAAATTTCACAGTTTCACTGTCTCAGCATACAAAACAATCATCCTTTACTGCCCCATACAGCATCTCCCAGGCAGCCTTAACCGGATCACTTCAGTCTACCTCCGTCAGCCGGATCCATAAGCTGAGACACATTTTATAAAAAGTTTATTCAGCTCCGTCCAGTCCCCATTCCTGTCATCCTCCATAGAATCCGCCTTCTGTTTATAATACGACAACTTCCTTTCGATGTAGGCATTGACGATATCCTTTCTGGGCCCCTTCTCCCCCTCTGTCATCTCCATCTTCTGCTGCATCAGCTCCTCTACCGCTGTTCTCATGTCATGCTCCAGCGTCTCCTCCATCAGCTCCCGGAACGGCACCGGCGGCGGGCAGCCCTTCTCCTCGATCCACCTGCAGGCAAGCAGCGGACGGAGAACATAGAAGTATTTCTTGTATTTCACCCTGTCCTGCGTCAGATGCTCCAGATAATTCTTATTTGCAGTGCCGTAATAATGGTACATGGCGGATTTGCAAGAAAAATAGCGCAGTCCGGCTCTCCTGACTTCATCCCACAGTGGTGTCGTTAAATACGTGACGGGCGAACCGGCCCACTCGTAAACCACTGCGTTCCCTTTCTGAAAATGCTGCAGCACCTTGCACAGATCCCATCCGTTTATGTCCAGAGTCTCGTCCAGCTCCCAGTCTATGAAATCCTTCTTGGGCTGCAGTCCCAGATAATATTCCATGGGCCTCATATAGACGAACCTGACATCATAATCGCTGTCCGGGGAAGCGAATCCCCATGCCCTGCTGCCGGATTCCACCCCATGGAGCACCCTCACATGCTCTTTTTCCTCTATCTCGCAAAGCTTGCGCCGCACCAGCTCCTCCACCGGCCCCTCGTAATCCTTATACCGCATTCTGACCACCCTTTCCCCTGCCTACAGTCCTTATATCTTATCTCTGGCCGAGCATTCTTGTGCCTGATCCCCACATTTCATCTCCGGCCGAGCGTTCCTTTTCCTGATCCTTATATTTCATCCCTGACTACTCTTTCGTTCACCTGCATGACATATTTCTGTATCTCCTCCATGTCCGGCTCCTCCGGCAGCCGGGTGCGCCGGGCCGCCTCCTCCAGCCGCTTCTCATAATCACCGACGATCTCGTAAAAGCCGCTGGAAAAGCCTCCGTCCGCACTTCGGTAATCCCCTCTCCTGATGCTCATGAGCAGGTCATGCTCCTGCCTGCGGAAGGTATTGATCTCCCCCCGCTCCAAAATATCGATGGCCATCATAAAAAGCCGAACCAGATGCATGGCGTGTTTGTTCAGGTGATTGTCATCCTTTTTCTTGTTCCGCTTTCCCAGCTTGTCGTAATCCTTCACGATATTGTGCATCTCATTCCAGAGGTTCTTGTAGTCACGCAGGGGATAATGCCGCAGACTGACATCCACGAATATCTCGGTGTCGAACTCCGGATTCACCGCCTTGTCGATGTACAGCTTCAGGGAGCCCTCCTCGAACCTCTCATAGCGCCTCCTGAAATCGTACATGGCGTTCTTCACGGAATTGAAAATATGCCTCTCCCTGTCGCTCTGGGGATACTCGTCTCTGGCCATGGCGTTCTGCAGTCTTCTCAGCTGGGCGTCCGCATAGCCCCCGAAGGACTGGATAGCCCGCTTGGACAGAAACATCCCTGCCCTCTCCACCAGCTCCCGCCCCATATGGTTCAGATACAGATAATGCTCCCTGTTCAGTCCCAGCAGCTCCAGCGTGTTGGGATTGCAGCTTACAAGAAGCGTGATCATTTTCTGAAAGGCGTAGATCACCGTATCCGTATGATCGTCTACATATTGTTCGTATTTTGTCAGGCCTATGAGATCCGATCTTCTGTTCAGGGTCACGCCCCTGACATCCGTATCGCTGCTTTCATGGTTCGTGCCATAGGAATAGCTGCCCCCAAGACCCAGCAGAATCACATGCCTGCCCAGGTGTACATCCTCCCTCAGAAAACTATATTCCTCGGACTCCAGTATTTGTGCATAATCCATAATATTCCACCCTTCCGGACCGCTCCGGCCGTCTCGCCGCCCAATCCTCATGCCGCCTTTTCTGACACTGCTTTTCTGAAACCGACTTTCTGAAGCTACAGCTTCTACACCCTCTGAAACCTCTACGGCTTCTGAAAAATCTACAGTTTCTGAAAATTCTACAGTTTCTGAAACCTCAGCTGCTGAAAATTCTATGGCTGCTGAGACCTCAGCTTCTGGCCCTTCTGAAAATTCTGAAAATTCGCTGAAACTTCCTCCTGCCATATTTCCGCCGTATCTTGCCATTTTGCCCTGATTCCAGTATAATGGACACCAGACTCATAAAGTCGGCATAGACATATTGAAAATCATGGCTATCATGCAGGCCCGCAAAACGGGCGGGGAGGTATAAAAATGGCAGGTTCCGCCTTCGGCACCATCTTCAGGATCACAACATGGGGAGAATCCCACGGAAAAGCGCTGGGAGTCGTCATCGACGGCTGCCCTGCCGGACTTCCTCTGGAGGAAGAGGACATTCAGCGCTATCTGGACAGAAGAAAGCCCGGCGCCAACAGTATCTCCACTCCCCGCAAGGAGGCGGACTCTGTGGAAATCCTCTCCGGGGTATTCGAGGGCCGCACCACCGGAACCCCCATTTCCCTCATGGTCCGCAATACCTCCCAGATCTCCCGGGACTATGACGAGATTGCCTCCTGTTACCGTCCCGGCCATGCAGACTATACCTTTGACATGAAGTACGGCTTCCGGGATTACCGGGGCGGCGGCCGCTCCTCCGGCAGGGAGACCGTAGGCCGGGTGGCGGCAGGGGCCATTGCCTGCAAGCTCCTGAGCCGTCTTGGAGTCAGCGTCTGTGCCTATACCCGTTCCATCGGCCCCATTGAGGCGGACATGGACAAGTTTGACAAGGCCTCCATCCTCCGGACCCCCACCGCCATGCCGGACAAGGAGGCAGCGCAGGCTGCCATGGAATATCTGGAGGAGGCCAGACGCAGAACCGACTCTGTGGGCGGCTGCATGGAATGCCGGATAGAAGGCCTGCCCGCCGGGATCGGAGACCCCGTGTTCGAAAAGCTGGATGCCAATCTGGCCAAGGCCGTCATGTCCATCGGGGCCGTGAAGGCCGTGGAGATCGGGGACGGCAGGCAGGCGTCCCTGCGCTTCGGGAGCGAGAACAACGATTTCTTCCGCATGGAAAACGGCGCTGTCACCAAGGCAACCAATCATGCCGGAGGCATACTGGGCGGCATCAGCGACGGGGACACCGTGCTGATCCGGGCCTATGTAAAGCCCACCCCCTCCATCTACGGCACCCAGCAGACCGTGAACCGATCCGGAGAAGACATAGAGATCAACATCAAGGGACGGCACGACCCCATCATCGTTCCAAGGGCCGTGGTGGTCATGGAATGCATGGCCGCACTCACGGTTCTCGATGCCATGCTGCTCAATCTGTCCGCCAGACTGGAATCCATAGAGCAATTCTACAAAAAACCGTGAACCCCTAAAAATCAGCTGTTTCGTCTGATCTGTATGATGCGGAGGGTATCTTGATACAGGCCGTCTTGATTCTCTAAGTCAAGCATCAGCCACCTTTGCCCATTCCCCTCCTG
>CANOFQ010000232.1 GCA_947565325.1 uncultured bacterium | reverse complement strand
AAGGAGCCGGGAACTGGATACTATGTGCATGGATTTTCCGCCAACAAGGCCCTGCTGCAGGAAAGCTTCGAGGACGCTCTGAGGGAATACTCCGGAACCAGAAGGGAGGTCAAGGGGATTGTGGAAGTGGGGGAAGAGAATGTGGACTTTTATGCCATTCCCCAGAGGCAGGCGGATGCCCTCATGGAAGTCATAGCAAAGGCGGACTTTACCCCCTTGTCGGATGCGGAGGAGATGATCATCCGGATCGTGACGGAGGAGGCGGAGAGCTATTACAACGGGGATCAGAGTCTGGAGAAGGTGATCTCTGTCATCCAGAACCGGGCGGAGCTGGTGCTGAAGGAAAGAGGCGGCAGATAAGGGCGTGGCAGCAGGGGCATTGTCTATAGAATGCTAATTTCTTCGGGTTTAAGCTGTAAATCTGTCTGGACAATCCTATGAAATTTTGTTACAATCATACTGGCTTTAAAGGAAAAGGGGATGCCCTACAACGGGCAGGAGGATATCGGTATGGATGTGACAGAAAACAGCAAGACTGTAGATATAAATGGCACAGATCAGAGCAAGATTCGGAATTTCTGCATCATCGCACACATTGACCACGGGAAATCCACGCTGGCGGACCGCATCATCGAGCACACGGGCCTGCTGACCAGCAGG
Organism: uncultured bacterium; assembly: GCA_947565325.1. Lineage (GTDB taxonomy): Bacteria > Bacillota > Clostridia > Lachnospirales > Lachnospiraceae > Acetatifactor. Next base: position 5,043 of record CANOFQ010000232.1, on the reverse strand, counting down.
GAGATGCAGGCGCAGGTGCTGGACAATATGGATCTGGAGCGGGAGCGGGGCATCACCATCAAGGCGCAGGCCGTCAGGACGGTGTATAGGGCACAGGACGGAGAGGAATATATCCTGAACCTGATAGACACGCCGGGCCATGTGGACTTCAACTATGAGGTGAGCCGCTCTCTGGCGGCCTGCGACGGAGCTGTTCTGGTGGTGGATGCGGCGCAGGGGATCGAGGCCCAGACGCTGGCCAACGTCTATCTGGCGCTGGACCATGATCTTGATGTCTTCCCGGTCATAAACAAGATCGACCTGCCCAGTGCGGAGCCACAGCGGGTCATCGAGGAGATCGAGGACGTGATCGGTCTGGAGGCGCAGGACGCCCCGCTGATCTCCGCAAAGAACGGCATAGGCATCGAGGAGGTGCTGGAGCAGATCGTGCGGAAGATCCCCGCTCCCAAGGGAGATCCGGCGGCACCCCTGCAGGCGCTGATCTTCGATTCGGTCTACGACTCCTATAAGGGAGTGGTGGTCTTCTGCCGGATCATGGAGGGCACCGTGAGAAAGGGAACCGTCATCCGCATGATGGCCACCGGGGCGAGAGAAGAGGTGGTGGAGGTGGGATACTTCGGCGCAGGCTGCTTTTTCCCCTGCGAGGAGCTGTCTGCCGGCATGGTGGGCTATATCATGGCCTCCATCAAGAACGTGAAGGACACGCAGGTGGGGGACACGGTGACGGACGACGCAAGACCCTGCGCCCAGCCTCTGCCCGGCTATAAGAAGGTTCAGTCCATGGTCTACTGCGGCATGTATCCCGCCGACGGGGCCAAGTACCCCGACCTGCGGGACGCACTGGAGAAGCTGAAGCTCAACGATGCCTCCCTGAATTATGAGCCGGAGACCTCCGTTGCGCTGGGCTTCGGGTTCCGCTGCGGATTCTTGGGGCTGCTGCATCTGGAGGTGATTCAGGAGAGGCTGGAGCGGGAGTACAATCTGGATCTGGTGACCACGGCTCCGGGGGTGGTGTACAAGGTGTACAAGACAAACGGTCAGGTCATCGAGCTGACGAATCCTTCCAATCTGCCGGATCCTTCTGAGATCGAGCGAATGGAGGAGCCGGTGGTCAGCGCAGAGATCATGGTGACCAGCGAGTTCATCGGCTCCATCATGGAGCTTTGTCAGGAGAGACGGGGACGGTATCTGGGCATGGAGTATATCGAAGCCAGCCGGGCGCTGCTTCGGTACGAGCTGCCGCTGAACGAGATCATATATGACTTTTTTGATGCCCTGAAGTCCCGCTCAAGGGGGTATGCCTCTTTTGACTACGATATCAAGGGCTATGAGGAGTCGAAGCTGGTGAAGCTGGACATTCTGATCAACAAGGAGGAAGTGGATGCCCTGTCCTTTATCGTCCATGCGGATTCCGCTTACGAGCGGGGACGGAGGATGTGTGAGAAGCTGAAGGACGAGATCCCCAGACACTTGTTCGAGATCCCGATTCAGGCGGCGGTGGGGGGCAAGGTCATCGCCAGAGAGACGGTGAAGGCCATGCGCAAGGATGTGCTGGCAAAATGCTATGGCGGCGACATTACCCGCAAGAAGAAGCTCTTGGAGAAGCAGAAGGAGGGCAAGAAGCGCATGCGCCAGATCGGCAATGTGGAGGTGCCCCAGAAGGCCTTCATGAGCGTGCTGAAGCTGGACGACAAGTAGCATCTGCCCTGCCGGAGATGGGAGCATTGGAAATAAATGATTGGGATGGCAGAGGCACTTTGGAAATGCCTTTGGGGGCAGAGACGCTTTTATGGGTTCTGGTGCGCTGTTCTGGCTTGCCAAACAGGCAGAAGGCAGAATGGCGGCATAAGGAACAGCGGAAAGGAAAAGGAGCGTCAGAGCCACAGAGAGAACAATGGGGGAGAGGGATGGGAGCGGAAACCACGGAAGGAAAAGAGCTGGAGCTGTATTTTCATATCCCCTTTTGTGTACGGAAATGTCTATACTGTGATTTCTTGTCCGCATACGGGGACGAGGACACAAAGGCGGCCTATATGGAGGCGCTTCTTGCCGAGACGGCGGGAAGCGCCGTTTCCTATGGCCGGCGCAGGATCACATCGGTCTTCATAGGGGGAGGCACTCCGTCGGCGGTTCCGGTCCGGTACATGGAGAGGCTGATGGAGGCTGTCAGGAAGCATTATTCTCTGACGGAGGACGCAGAGGTGACCATGGAGGTGAATCCCGGAACGGTGTCGGGGGAGGCGCTTCGGCGCTGCCGGAGGGCAGGGATCAACCGCCTGAGCATCGGGCTGCAGTCCGCCCGGGCGGAGGAGCTTGCTCTTCTGGGCAGGATCCATACATGGGAGCAGTTTCGGGAATGCTACAGGGCGGCCAGAGAGGCAGGCTTTACGAATCTCAATGTGGACATCATGAGCGCACTGCCGGGCCAGACGCTTTCGGCGTACCGGGAGACGCTGGAGAAGGTGCTTTCGCTGGAGACGCCGCCGGAGCATATTTCGGCGTACAGCCTGATTCTGGAGGAGGGGACCCCCTTCTTCGAAAAGTATCAGGCCGGGGAGCTGGAGGCTGTGGACGAGGACGAGGACAGGGCCATGTATCAGGAGACGAAGCGGGTTCTGGGGCAGCATGGATATCATAGGTATGAGATATCCAATTACGCCCTCAGGGGACGGGAGTGCCGTCATAACTGCGGATACTGGAGAAGGAAGGATTATCTTGGGCTGGGAATCGGGGCCGCCTCCCTTGTGGAAAATGTGCGTTTCCGAAACGGCAGGGAGCTTGTCCCCTATCTGAAGGATCCCCTTGGGCAGAGGGAGGAGCTCCACGCCCTGACCACACAGGAGCAGATGGAGGAATTCATGTTCCTCGGCCTGCGGATGACGGAAGGGGTGGACGGCGCAGAATTCCGGAGGCTCTTCGGCTGCGGGCTGGAGGAGGTGTTCGGCCCGGTGGTCAGGAAAAACATCCGGGACGGGCTGCTGCGGGAGCTGCCGGAGGGCGCAGAGGGTTCAGAGCCGGGGCTGCAGTACGGCAGTCAGGCTGCAAAGCGGGATTCTGGTTCCTCCGGGCGATTTGCCCTGACGGACAGGGGGCTGGATCTGAGCAATTACGTCATGGCCCAGTTTTTGCTGTGAGCTGCAGGGAACGTTTCTTAAGGGCAGACCGCAGACGGACGAGGGCGGTTTCAGAAAGGGCAGGAACCAGTGCAAATTTGCATCATGCCCCTTCCCTATGACAGGCACCATGGATGAACTTAGCACATAAGATAATGTTAAGAGTAATCCATGGGGGTTGGACGTGGAGACTTTTCAAAAGCCATTGACACCGAAGGAAGAGGCAGAGTATGTTCGGCTTCTGCGGGATGGCTCCCCTGAGGAGGCGAAACAGGCCCAGAAGATTCTGGTGGAACGGAATCTGCGTCTGGTAGTCCATATCGTGAAGAAATACCAGAATGCGGACGGAGAGATGGAAGACTTTATTTCGATAGGCTGCATCGGCCTGATCAAGGCGATCAAAACCTTTGACGATAAGAAGGGCAGGCTTGCCACATACGCCTGCAGGTGTATCGAAAACGAGCTGCTGATGTTTCTGCGGGGCAAGAAGAAATCCTCCCGCGAGGTATCCCTTTTTGAACCCATCGGTCAGGACAAGGAGGGCAACGAGATCCATCTGGTGGACGTGATCGAGCAGAGCCAGCCGGACATCTTGGAAAATATGGAGCTTGACGGGGACATCCGGCGTCTGCTGGCCCTGATGGACGCCAATCTGACGGACAGGGAGAGGCAGATTCTGGTGATGCGCTACGGGCTGTACGGAAACCGGGAGGTGACCCAGAGCGAGATCGGGGAGGCGCTGGGGATATCCAGAAGCTATGTGAGCAGGATCGAGAAGAAAGCGCTTCATAAGCTGCGGGAGAAGTTTGAGCAGGGATAGGCAGAAGACGGGGCAGCACATCGTGAAATGGGGTAAAATCGGTCAAACAGTATGTGGCTGGATGGATTTTGCCCCATTTCCATTCATGTATTGCTTTTTGTGTGTAAATTGCATATAATGAAAAAAGTCAATGTCCAGAAAAATGCACTGGCAGATGTTGTGTCTCAAAGACGGTTTTACTAGACAAACATGATAAAATGGGGATAACTTACGACTGAAGTATGCAGAAAGGCAGTTTGACTCATGGCGAAAAAGAACAGGAATGACCAGATTTCCACCCCTTACAAATATGTGGAAGAGATGTTGAACCGAATAGGATATGTAAAAAATCTGGTAGGCAAAACTGTCCTGGAAAATTCGTGTGGTCAGGGAAACATACTGGTGCCGACAGTTAATAGATATATTAAAGATGCAAGGATACAGGGGTTATCCAATGAACATATTGCAGAAGGGCTGTCCCGGGATATCATAGGCTTTGAAGTTGATCAGGGACAAAGGGAAAAATGTATCGAATCTCTTGACAGAACCTGTAGTTCCAGCGGAATAGAGAATGTACGGTGGAATATACTGGATCAGGATTTTCTGACCTATAACGTAGGTGAAATCAAAGCATCATTTATTGTCGGAAACCCTCCTTATATCACATATCATGATATGACAGAAGAAGAGAGGCAGTATCTTAAGGAACATTATGAAGTGTGCAAAAAAGGAAGGTTTGATTATTGTTATGCTTTTATAGAGGCAAGTATAAAAGCATTAAAATCGGATGGAAAGATGATTTACCTGATTCCTTTTAGTATTTTTCGAAACAGATATGCGAAAGAACTACGTAACTATATAGTTGGTGGTATGACAGGAGTAGTTGATTTTAGTGGAGAAAAGGTTTTTCCGGGGATTACCTGCTCCGTTGCTTTCCTGCTTTATGAAAGAGGTAAAAACAGTGATAAAATGTTGTATGAGGAGAGTGGAACAGGTGTACAAAGGATGATTCAAAAGAGTCACCTGTGTGAGGACAATAAGAAATGGGTTTTCCAGAAAGTCGTTGCCGGGGAAGAGAGGTTTTGGATTCATGGAGAAATTCTCTTTCTTTTTACGATGTTTATTGGTAAG
>CANOFQ010000231.1 GCA_947565325.1 uncultured bacterium | reverse complement strand
ATCCCCCATAAACTGCCATCTTTCATTAACACAAATACCGGGCCGCCATAATGTGTTGAACTTCCGGTATCTTCTGGTTTTTATCCGCATTTTCAGCTAGATTTCTGTAAACGAGTTGAATTATGGTTGAACTATTTGCCCTTACCCCCTCTTGTTTTGAACTCCCAAACAAGCATAAAACGCCGAATTTACAACATTTTCCGCAAAAAACCATCTTGTGCAGCACCCAATGTGGTGATCCGTCCCGCCCCAATGGCAAAGACAGAAAGAAAAAGATTCGAGAATCTGAATGGAGCAGAAAGTTATTCTTGACACATAACCGTATTAATAATATAATACAGTTATAGAACTGTGTTATGCGGTTAATACGGTTTGGGGCGTGAGAGATGATATCGTTTGAAGATTTTGTGATGGGGGACGGCTCTCCCATTTATCTGCAGATTATTCGCCATATAAAGCAGGGCATCGCTGCCGGAACCATCGGGCATCAGGAGGAGGTGCCCTCCAGAAGGGCTCTGTCCGCCCTGCTGGGGGTGAATCCCAATACCATACAGAAGGCATACCATATGCTGGAGGAAGAGGGGATTATCGTCTCAAGATCAGGTGCAAAGAGTTATACGGACGTGGACGAGGAGATCGTAGAGCGCATCCGCCGGGAGCTGCTGGCGGGGGACACGCAGGTCTGGGTGGACGCCATGAAGCGTATGGGAGTGCCCAGAGAGGAGGCGCTTCGGCTTGCGGCACAGGTGTGGGAGAAGGGGCAGGACGGCTGAAGCAATGTGATGTGGACAGCGGAAGACGGGAATTCCGAAAACGGAAGTGACGAGTAGAAGCGGAAGACTGAAAGTAAGGAGTCACAGAACGGCAGGGCGGCAGAACGGGAAGAGGGCAAAACGGCAAGACAGCAGAACGGCGGGACGGGAAGAGGCGAATAGACCAAGCGTACATGGCGGATATAGGAAGCTGCGAAAGAGTTGCGGCTGGAATGGAAGGGTACAAGCAAGGAGGCACAGGCAAGGAGGCGGAAGGCATGGTGACGGAGATAAAAAAATGGCAGAGAACTGTGAGGGGAGCGGCGTCCCTTTGGGCCTTGTTGGCCAGAAGCAGTATCTATAAGCTGCTTGCAGTGGCGGCGGCTATGGCGCTGTGGGAGGGGACGAGGTTTTACGTCTGCCTGAGGAGCGAGAGAGGGTATATGCTGGGGGATGTGATCAGCAGAAGCAATGTGTCTATAGTCTTTTCCTGGGTGCTGGGCTTATGGGTTCTGATTCTGGCCAGAACGGAGAGGGGCTGGGAGGAAAAAAGCAGAAATACTCTGCATAGGCTCACGCTGTCCCCGAGAGGGATTTTCTGGCTGAAGGCAGTTTTTAACATAGGGTGTCTGACGGTGCTGTTCGCAGTTCAGATCTGGCTGGCGATCTGGATGGTGGAGACCTACGGCAGGGAGAGGCCGGAGGTCTATGCCTCGCCCCAGAGGCTGTTTCTGGCCTTCTACCGAATTCAGTTCCTGCACTGTCTGCTGCCCTTGGCGGAGACGGGGAAGTGGGTGCGCAACCTTCTTCTGGTGCTGGCGCTGGGCATGGAGACGGCAATGAACAGAAGGATTCCCGTGTTCCTTATCCTGCTGTATGCACTGACAATAAGCTGGTTCGTGAGCCCTATAGGCATGGGAGCGACGGACATACTGTATATTGTGGCGTCCGCCGTGGTGATCGGGGCTGATGTCTGGAGGCTGTGGAATAAGGGCGGGGAGACATGAGCACGTGCGGAGAGAAGAGAAAAAGGACAGAGGCGCAGAACGGGATGGAAGCGTGGGGCGGAACGGAGAGAAAGAGCGGGACAGGATGAAAGCGCAGGGCAGAATAGAAAAGAAGAGCGGGACAGGATGAAAGAGTAAGGCAGAACGGAGAGAAAGAGCGGGATAGGATGAAAGCGCAGGGCAGAATGGAAGAGAAGAACAGGATGGAAGACAATAACGAAATAAGGGAGAGGAGTGGCCATGTCGGACGGGGGAAGCTGTGGAAGCCGGAGAGCTGCTTCCCGCCGGGATATGAGCATTGGGAGCAAGAGAGAAATGGCGCAGTTTTCCTGCTGGGCGCAGGAATTGTATTGAGCCTTCGCTTTTTCGGCCGGCTATATCGTATGGTGAAAAGTCTGTATCTGTACGTGGGTCAGGAGCGTGTGCTGAGAGAGGACGCAAGAGAGATGCTGATTTCCTTCAGGGGGCTGACGCAGGGGCACTGGGGGCTGTGCGTGCCGTTTTTCCTATTCCTGATTATCATGGCCTTTTGGCATTATTTCTATTACTTTCACAGAACCAAGAGCATTTACCTGATGCGCAGGCTGCCTGCAAGAGGGGTGCTGGCGGCGAGCTGTATACGGGGGCCGCTGCTGGGGATGGCGGCAGGGGCGGCGGTGCTCGGTCTGCTGCAGCTGCTGTATTATGAGGTCTATCTGCTGGCCCTGCCCAAAGGGTGTCTTCCCTGAGGCGTACGGAAGGCCGGCCGGAGCCGGGAAGCATACGGCGGGCGCAGAGCTGCCGACATAGATGTATAGTGAGTGGGCGCATTTAGGATGCGAAGCGGGAGAGCGGCAAATGTATGCGCTCACGAGTATAAAAGAGTATATAGGAGCGTGGGCTTATGCTGGAAATCAGGTCATTGAAAAAATACTACCGCAGTCCGCTGGGGAGCGTGGAAGCCTTAAGCGGCGTGGAGCTGGAGATGGGACAAGGGGAGATCATAGGGCTTTTCGGGGAGAACGGAGCGGGGAAGACCACCCTTCTGAAAAGCATACTGGGGCTTCAGTCCTATGAGGGGGAGATCCTTCTGGACGGGGAGAGAATCTGCAGAAAAAATATTTCCCGTCTGTCCTTTGCCACCTGCGAGCATTCCTTCTTTCCGAATCTGACGCCGGAAGCTCACAGAGAATTTTATAAATTGCACTTCGGAACCTTTCGGGACAAACGGTATGAGGCTCTGATGCATTTTTTTGAACTGCCGAAAAGGAAGGCGCTCAAAAACTATTCCGCAGGGCAGCAAAACCAGTTCGAGGTGATCATGGCCCTGTGTCAGGGGGCTGACTATATTCTGATGGATGAACCCTTCGTGGGAAACGATGTGTTCAACAGAGAGGATTTCTACAAGGTTCTGCTGGGAATTCTGGAACCGGAGGAGACCATTCTGCTTTCCACCCATCTGGTGGAGGAGGTGGAAAAGTTCGTGGGCCGGGTGGTTCTGCTGCAGAAGGGCCGCATTGTGGGCGACAAGACTATGCTGGAGCTGGAGGAGCAGAACAGGACATTGATAGATTATGTGAAGGAAGTCTATGGTTATCGCTCCGACAGGGTGGAAAGAGCGCTGGAGGAGCTGACGGGCGGGCAGGAGAAGTGAGCCGGAGGAACGAACCGGAGGAATGAGCCGGAAGGGCGGGAAAGTAAGAGAATCGGAGGAATGGGCCAAAAGGGCGGGAAAAGAAATGGGCCGGAGGAACGGACCGGAAATGCAGGAGAAGCGTGCCGGAGGAACGGACCGGATAGGAAAGACAGACTGTGAGTAAGGCGCTGCAGGAATAAGAAATAAAGGCGGATGGGAGGCGGAGCAGTGAAAAAAAGCTTGTTTTTGGGATTGATTCTGATATGTGCGGCAATGCTTTCCGTCCCCCTTGCCGTAGAAAGGGTGAACGAGGGCAAGGAGCAGATCGTGATCACGCAGGAGGTGCTTTCAGGGGATCCTGAGGCAGCCGCAGGGGTGACACTGCGGATTCCCTCCCGCTGGGACGGGCATCTGTTCTGGGAAACGGAGTATCTCATCGGGGGCGGAGAAGACGCAGAGAGCAAGTTTTCCTTTTCCGGCAAGAGACTTGACCGGAGCCTGTCCGGCGTAAGCGCAGGCTTAAGCTTTCAGTACGGTTCAAAATTCGGCTCCATAGATACGGGAGACGATTCCCCTTTGGACGCAGAGGCAATGCCTTACCCTGAAATCTTCCGGGAGGCGGCCCGGCGGGCGGCACCGGGGGAGACCTACAGCGGCAGCATAGAGATCGGAGATTATTATGCCAACTATCCTCTGACCTTCACGGTGGAAGGGCATTCTGTGAAACAGGAAGGCCGGTATGACGAGGCCTGCCGATATCTGACGGAGTATTTTCAGATTTCCGCAGCCGGAGACCGGCTGGAGCTGACGGTAGAAAAGAATGCAAAGGAAGAGATTGTCTCTTATCAGGGAAAGGTGGTTTATGGAGATGGGCGAATCTCCCTCACTGATTCTTATGCGGAGGGCAGGGAAGGCATCTATTACACGTACTGTCTGGAGGATACGCAGACAAGGGAATCTGTGGACCGGGGGCAGAATCAGGGGATTTTCTATTTTCCGTTCACGGATCATGGGGACGGCTTCTGGAGCATGGATCTGAAAAAGGTCAGCAGGCTGTGTGCGCTGCCCCAAGGGGCGGTTCCTCTGAAGATGGCGGCGGATGAGGAGAGGGGCCGGCTGTATCTGGCAGTGAGAGAAAAAGAGGGCTATCGTCTCTGCATTTACAAGAAAGAGGAAGAGGGGCTGGCGCTGGCATGGGAGATTCCGGTGGATAGGGGAAATCTGTCCGGCAACCTTCCGTATCTGGGGGAGATCATGGACAACAGGACTTATGGAGCCGAAGAGTCCCTTGTAGTTTTGCCGTATTTCTGCGGGATGTTTCTTGTGGAAGGAGGTGTCCTGCTGACATGGAGCGACGGCAGCTTCTCTTTTGTGGCGCAGGAGGAGGGTGAGTATCGGTGGTGGTGCGACGGGATGTTTCCGGCGGCACAGGAGGGTGAATATGGAGCTGTCGTTTTCCCTTGGGAAAATATATGCTTCTTTGACGGAGACCGACTGATTCTGGGAGCCTATGAGGGGAAGGAGAGCCTGAATGTGACGCTGGCCGTCTATGACAGACATGGCAGGATCTACAGCGGGCGGTACAGACACAGCAGTCAGGAGGATGCGGATGGGGGCTATGGCATCCGGAGCGGAATCTTGCCCGGATGGACCGGACTGAAGGGCTCCGACAGGGGAGCCTCTGACAGGGGGAGAGGTGCTGAGGAGAGGAGACCTTCTTTGGAGGCAGTGTTTCAGGGAAACGGAGAGGAGGGACTGCAATGAAAAAAAGCGCTGTATTTGCATTGGTTCTGATAGTTGCGGCCATCCTTTCCGTTGCCTTTGCCACAGAAAAGGTGAATCAGGGAAAAGAGAAGATCGTGATCACGCAGGAGGTGCTTTCAGGGGATCCTGAGTCGGCCGCAGGGGTGACACTGCGGATTCCTTCCCACTGGGACGGGCGTCTGCTCTGGGAAACGGAGTATTTGATCGGGGGCGGAGGGGGAGCGGAGAGTGCCTTTTCCTTTCTGTCCCGGCAGGCCCGCTGGGGAGAGACAAGGGAAAAAGGGATCAGCATCTATTTTGAAAGCGGGATGTTTGACTTAGGGGTCGGAGAAATTACGGAAGGGACTTCCCGCTCCCGGATACTGGTGCCTGACCGTCTGACAATGGAGGAGCTCTTTCGCAGAACAGAGGAGAAAGGGATAGGGGAGAGCCTGACAGTGCGCATCGGAGATTACTATGACTTTTATCCGGTGTTTATGTGGCTGGAGGGGGATTCCGTGGGGTACGAGGGAGATTATGGGGAGGTGCTGGATTATCTGACGGGGTATTTTCATATATTGGTGGGAGAGGACAGATGGG
>CANOFQ010000230.1 GCA_947565325.1 uncultured bacterium | reverse complement strand
TGAAAATGCTTGCCACGGGCGACGAGCGTTTCAAGGAAAAAATGGATTTGGATATATCCGCAGGGACGAGGAAGGGAACGTTGAGGGGATCACCACTGCAGTGGATCAGGTGAACATGGATATTGCCCAGGGGGAATTCATAGCGATTCTGGGGCACAACGGCTCCGGCAAATCCACTCTTGCCAAGCATATCAATGCGATCCTGAATCCAACGGAGGGGATCGTGTGGGTGGACGGAATGGACACCGCTCAAGAGGAGAAGGTGTGGGATGTCCGCCGGACCGCAGGTATGGTGTTCCAGAATCCTGACAACCAGATCATCGGGCAGGTGGTGGAGGAGGACGTGGGATTCGGCCCGGAGAACATGGGTGTTCCCACCAAGGAGATCTGGGAGCGGGTGGAGGAGAGCCTGAAGGCCGTGGGGATGTATGAATATAGGAAGCATTCGCCCAACAAGCTTTCCGGCGGCCAGAAACAGCGTGTCTCCATCGCAGGGGTGCTGGCTATGCATCCCAAATGCATTGTGCTGGACGAACCCACTGCCATGCTGGATCCCAAGGGACGGAAAGAAGTGATACGCGCCGTCAGGGCGCTGAACCAGGTGGAGGAGATCACGGTTATACTGATCACTCATTATATGGAAGAAATCATCCATGCGGACAGAGTCTTTGTCATGGACAGCGGCAAGATCGTCATGGAGGGAACCCCCAGAGAAATTTTCTCACAGGTAGAGAAGCTCAAGAGCCTGCGTCTGGACGTGCCTCAGGCCACGCTGCTGGGATATGAGCTGAAGAAGAGAGGAATTGTGTTGCCGGACGGGCTGCTGACAGCGCAGGAGCTGGCAGATGCCCTGCTGCCGGAATAGGGCCTGCCTGAGATGCCCTGCTGCCGGAATAGGGCCTGCCTGAGACGCCCTGCTGCAGGATGCCTGCACATCGGAGAGAGGAAAGAGCATGTCGATCATTTTGGATCATGTGAACTATATATATGGCGGAGGCACCCCTCTGGAGAGGAAGGCGCTGGACGATATCTGCCTCCAGATTCCGGATGGTCAGTTCGTGGGGATCATCGGCCACACCGGTTCGGGTAAATCTACTTTGATGCAGCATATGAACGGGCTGCTGAAGGCCACCTCCGGTCATATTTATTTCAACGGGGAGGACATCTACGAAAAAGACTATGACATGAAAAAGCTGCGCAGCAAGGTGGGGCTGGTATTTCAGTATCCGGAGCATCAGCTTTTCGAGGTGGACGTGTTCAGCGACGTGTGCTTCGGCCCCAAGAACCTCGGGCTGGACAAGAAGGAGGTGCAGCTGAGGGCCTTCGACGCCCTTCAGAAAGTGGGGCTGCCCATGGATCTGTATTATCAGTCTCCTTTCGATCTGTCCGGGGGCCAGAAGAGGAGGGCCGCCATCGCAGGGGTGCTGGCCATGAATCCGGAAGTGCTGATTCTGGATGAACCAACGGCAGGGCTGGACCCCAGAGGCAGGGACGAGATACTCGGCCAGATCAGGCAGCTGCAGCGCCAGACCCATATGACCGTGCTGCTGGTGTCCCACAGCATGGAGGACGTGGCGGAGTACGTGGACAGGATCATTGTGATGAATAGGGGGGCCGTTCTGTACGATGACGAGCCAAAGGAAGTGTTCGCCCATTATAAGGAGCTGGAGAAGGTAGGGCTGGCGGCCCCTCAGGTCACTTATATCCTGCATGAGCTGAAAAAGAGAGGGCTGGCAGTGGACGTGAACGCCACCACCGTTCAGGAGGCTGCAGATACGGTCTGCGCCGCTTTGAGAGACAGAAGAAAGTGAACGAGGAGAGATATGCTGAGAGATATCACTTTAGGACAATATTATCAGACGGAATCCGTGATTCACAGGCTGGATCCCAGAGTGAAGCTGGGGGGCACGCTGCTTTATATTGTCTCACTATTCGTCTTCAACCATTTTCTGGGATATATCGTGGCAGCTGTGTTTCTGGGCATCGTGATCCGTCTCTCCCATGTGCCGTTCCGGTTCATGGTGAAGGGAATGAAGGCGATTCTTTTTCTGATGCTGATCACGGTGGGATTCAATCTGTTCCTCACGCCGGGGGAGGTTCTGGTGCGCTTCTGGATCTTCAAGATAACGAAGGAAGGCCTGAAGCTGGCGGTGAACATGGCCATCAGGCTGGTGATGCTGGTCATCGGCTCCTCCGTGATGACCCTGACCACCACGCCGAACAATCTGACGGACGGAATGGAGAAGATGCTCAGGCCGCTGCGGGTGCTGCGGGTGCCCGTGCACGAGGTAGCAATGATGATGTCCATCGCCCTTCGCTTCATCCCCATACTGATGGAGGAGACGGACAAGATCATGAAGGCGCAGATCGCCAGAGGAGCGGATTTCGAGAGCGGAAACATCCTGCAGAGGGCCAGGGCCATGGTGCCGCTGCTGGTGCCCCTGTTCATCTCCGCCTTCCGCAGAGCCAATGATCTGGCCATGGCAATGGAGGCCAGATGCTACCGGGGCGGGGACGGCAGGACGAAGATGAAGCCTCTGGTGTACCATAAGAGAGACGGGGCGGCGTATCTGTGTATCCTGCTTTATCTGGCGGCAGGGATCGCAGCGGGCAATCTGGGCCGGGCGCTTGGGCTGTAGAAGTGACATTCGGGCATCGGGGTATCGAAAATCAGGAAAGGACAGACCGGCCGGCACCGGCGGCCTGCTGCCACGGGCTTCAGGCTCCGGGAAACCTGCCGGAAACAGATATATATGGAAAAGAAACGTATCCGCATAACAGTTGCCTATGACGGGACGAATTATCATGGATGGCAGCTGCAGGAAAACGGAATTACGATTGAAGAGGAGCTGAACAGACATCTCTCTGAGCTGCTGGGAGAAAAGATTCAGGTCATCGGCGCCAGCCGGACGGATTCCGGCGTGCATGCCATGGGGAATATCGCAGTGTTCGACACGGAGAACAGGATGCCCGGGAAAAAGATCGCATATGCGCTGAACCAGAGGCTTCCGGAGGACATTCGCATCCAGAGATCCGAGGAGGTGCCGCCGGACTGGCATCCGAGACACTGTGAGAGCATCAAAACCTATGAATACCGCATATACAGAGCCGAGTTCCCCATGCCGGTAAAGCGGCTTTACTCTTGTTTCTGCTATCGGCCTCTGGACATGGTGAGGATGCAGGAGGCGGCGGCCTATCTGGAAGGGGAGCATGATTTCCGGAGCTTCTGTCAGACCGGGGCTCAGGTGGAGACCACGGTGCGCACCTTGTACGGGGTGCAGCTGGAGGAGCAGGGGGCGGATCTGGTGATTCGGGTGAGAGGAAACGGTTTCCTTTATAACATGGTAAGAATCATCGCAGGGACCCTGATGGAGGTGGGGCAGGGAAAACGGGAACCGGAATCCATGCGGGAGGTGCTGGAGGCCAGAGACCGCAGCGCAGCCGGTCCCACTGCACCCGCCCATGGACTGACACTGATAAGATATGAATTTCTGTGAGACGGCGCAGGTCTGAAAACAGAACATATATTCTCGGGGAAGGGGAAGGACCTTACGGCGGGATATGGACTTTTGCAGCGGAACATGATTTATAGTGGAGGCGGAGCATGGGCAGAGTTGTGACAGAGGGAAGAAAGGCTTTCTTTTCCGTACTGACGGGAGTGATGCTGAGCTTTTGCTGGACGGCAGGGCATTCGCTTGACAGATATGCATCCCTGAATCTGTCGGAAGGCAGCTTTTACCTGAAACTGGCAGCCGGCTCGGTTCTGGGCGGCCTGCTGGTATACTGTCTTTTCGGACTGTCAGAAAGGGAAAGGAGAGCGGCTTCTGTCGCAAGGACCAAGGGACTCCGGCTGTTTGCAGAAAGAATAGTCGGTTGTCGTCTTTGGTGCATGGCCGTCCTGCTGGTATGCTGGCTGCCGGCGCTGCTGTCCCTTTTTCCGGGGGCGTTCGCCTATGATGCCAGCGCTGAGTGGGAACAGGTGTCCCGATGGGAGCTTACCTCACATCATCCGGTGGCTCACGTGCTGTGGGCAGGCGGTCTGGTAGAGGGGATGCATGCTCTGACAGGGAGCTATAATGCGGGCATCGCAGTGTATACCTTGATGCAGATGCTGCTCTTGGCCTATGTGTTCGCCTCTGTGATTCGCTTTATGAAAGAAATAGGCCTGCCTGTTGCCTTCGGCGTTGGGGCCCTGATTTTTTATGGGCTGTCTCCCACAGTGCAGCTGTTTTCTATTAGCACTACAAAAGATGTGCCGTTTTCGGCGGCGCTGTTGATGTTTTTCTTGTACACAGTGCGGTTCTACTGTGGGCGGGAATTTTTTGCAGGAAGCAGGAAGAACTGGCTGGCACTTGGCCTATGGGCGTTTCTTTCCGTCATATTTCGAAATAACGGCCTATATGTGGTGGCGCTGATGCTGGCCGTCATGATGATCGGCTGCCTCCGGCGAAAAAGCCTGAGGAAGCGGTTCGCCGTGCTGCTGGGGGCACTGGGGCTGTTATATGGGCTGTATACGGGCCCGGTATACCAGATGCTGGATATTGAGGCCGGAGGGACGCAGGAGATGCTTTCCGTCCCGATTCAGCAAATGGCCAGAGTGCATAAATACGAGTACGGCTCTCTGGAGCAGAGTGATCTGGATCTGCTGTATCAGGTGATCCCCAAAGAAAACTTGGATGCCTACCGTGCCACGGTTTCGGACCCGGTCAAGGTGGGATTTCAGGAGAAAGCTTTCAGGGAAAACGCAGGGGCGCTTTGCTGTCTCTGGTTGAAGTGGGGGAGGCAGCATCCTCTTGTATATATCAGCTCTTTTCTGATCAATACCGTTGATTTCTGGTATCCGGCAGCGGTGGTGGACGGATATCAGGATCCTTATGGAAAAAGCAGCTATTTTGATTATAGGGTGAGCACGCCGGGGAAAGAGCTTGTGATCCTGAAGGGGTGCCATGAGTACTATGAGAGGCTTTCTTCGGATCCGGAGGCACAGAAAAAACCGTTTGTGTTTCTGCTTCTGGCTCCCGGCTGGTACTTTGTGGTTTTTCTAACGATTTTTCAGTGGTCACTGTGCTACCGCCGCCATTATTTTACGTACCCTATGCTGAGCCTTCTGTTATTGTTCCTGACAGTGCTGCTGGGGCCGATGGCGCTGGTAAGATACGTGCTGATATTCTATTACAGCTTCCCGGTTTTGATCAGCTTCTTTTTGGGAGGCAGATATTATGAGGCACGCAAGTAAGGCTTGAACTGCCTGTCCGGACGGACATTGACAGAATCCGCCGGAAATCCCTTTGAAACCACTATATTAATGAAAATAACAGTTGACACGGGATTTAGTGTATAGTAAAATAAATAGCTGTGACAACGTATGAAATGCGGAGCCAAAGCCCCGGCGAAGCATTTATAATACAGAAAAATCCTTGTTTCCGGGAGGCATAGGACGCAGCCGGACATCTGCGAAATATGGCGAAGGGGACGTGAGCGGGTCTGCTGAAACTGGCTCGCAAAGCCGCAATGCGGAGAAGTCTGCACTGCAGAATGTGCGGTGCAAAAATGCAGCGCAATAGTCTGCGACATGCAAAAAAGTAATCAAAAAAGCAACACGGAGGGAAAATCATGAATGATACATTTATGGCCAGCCCGTCTACCATCTATAGAAAATGGTACGTAGTTGACGCTGCTGACAAGACATTGGGCCGCCTTGCATCAGAGGTGGCGAAGGTTCTGAGAGGAAAGAACAAGCCTATCTT
>CANOFQ010000229.1 GCA_947565325.1 uncultured bacterium | reverse complement strand
CATTTCCAAGGGGGCCAGTAAAATATTCCTTCTGCTCCCTGGCAATTCTTCCCGCTGTCTCCACATATTCCTGAATGTTGCCCCGAAGCGGCAGATTGCACCGTTCCCAGAACCACTTCCACCGGAAAGTCACAGCCGTACGGCTTGACCACCAGCCCTGCCGGGGGCTTAATGGATGTCCAGTAAATATCAGTATTAGCAGGCTTTTGCGGCTATTTGTCTTCCATCCGTGACATCAATGCAACAGACTCCACATGTGTCGTCATTCCAAACTGATCCACCCCCCGCACACGCCTCAGCTCATACCCTCCGTCCCGCAGCACCTTCAGGTCTCTGGCAAGCGTAGCCGGGTCGCAGCTCACGTAAACGATCCTCTTTGGCTGTACCTTGAGCATGGCCTCCAGACAGGCTCCGTCGCAGCCCTTCCGGGGCGGATCCACCACGATGACATCCGCTTTTCCTTCCTCTCCCTCCGCACAGCGCCTTGCCAGAACCTCCTCCGCCCTGCCCACAGAGAATTCCGCATTCCGGATTCCGTTCCGCTGCGCATTTCCTCTTGCATCCTCCACTGCCCGAGGAACCACCTCCACGCCACGGACCTTTCTAGCCTTACCGGCCAGAAAAAGGGATATGGTGCCGATGCCGCAGTACAGATCCCATACTGTCTCCTGCCCCGTAAGGCCTGCGTATTCAAGCGCAAGACTATAGAGCTTCTCGGTCTGCTCGGGATTGACCTGATAGAAGGACAGCGGGGAAATCTGAAAGGTCAGCTCCTCTCCCGTATAGGGACAGCCCTCCTGCTTCATGTCCCTCATGTGAATGGTGTCGGCAATCGTGTCCCTGCCCCATATGGTATGTATCTCCTCTCCCATGATCACATTGGTCCGGCGGGTGTTGATGCTTACTGACACACTTGTCATGCCCTTTATTTTAATCAGTCCGGAGATCAGCTCCGCCTGTCTGGGCAGAAAATCCTGCCCCTTCCCTTTCCTGAAATTGATCACCAGACAGACCATGATCTCCCCGCTGGCAAAGCCCTTGCGTATCAGGACATGGCGCATCAGCCCGGTCCCCGTAGTTTCGTCGTAGGCGCTGACATGGTTCCTCCGCATATATTCCAGCACGCAGTCCAGCACGGCCTTATTTTCTTCCGCTCCCAGCCGGCAGTCCGTATTCGCTATGATGCTGTGGGTCCTCCCGGCGTAAAAACCCGCTATCACGTTCCCGTCCCTGTCTGTGCCTATAGGGTACTGTGCCTTGTTCCGGTAACGGAAGGGATTCTCCATGCCCACAATCGGCTCCATGCACCGGTCCACGTATTCCGGGGAAAACCCGCCTATCCGTATCAGGCTGTTCCTGATCTTTTCCTGCTTGAATACAAGCTGCCTCTCATAAGAGAGCGCCTGCAGCTGGCAGCCGCCGCACTGTCTGTGATACGCACACTCAGGCTCTATGCGAAAAGGAGAAGGCTCCACCACCTTCTCCAGCCGCCCATACGCATAATTCTTTTTATTCTTTACGATCCGGGCCTCTACCCTGTCGCCCGCCACCGCATCCTTCACAAACAGCGTAAGGCCGTCCACCTTCCCTATCCCCTCACCGTCGCTGCTCATGTCTTCTATGGTCACGGTCACAATATCATTCTTATGGAATTCCATATTCTCCCTCATACCTGCCCTCTATGAACCGCTGATGTATGCACTTTACGAACCGCTGTCGTAATCCCTCGCTGAAGCTGCCCTCCCTGCCGCAGCGCTCTCTCAAACCATTCCGCCCTGCAGCCTATCTGGAACTGTTCCGCCGCACTTCTGCCTTACGGCCCTTTCTCAGGCCGCCCCATTGCAGCTCGGCCCCGTAGTCATATACGGCATAAAGTCAGCAAAGCTGACTTGGCTCATTGCCCGCAGGAATAAATCCATAGCCCATCTCTTCAGCCATCTGCCCCTGCACTCCGTCCCAGCAGCACTTTCTGTCACGCAAGCTCCTCTGCCAGCGCATCCAGCGTTTCCTTGTTTTCCGGCTTCATAGCTGACATCAGTGTCACAACATTTTCCGCAAGGGTGATCTCCCTGCCTCTTTCCAGCATTCCCCGGAGCACCTTCGCCGCCATGGGCGCCCATGAGCCGTTCTCTATCAGTCCCACCGTCCGCTTCTGGTAGCTGCGCTCCAAAAGGCGCTCCACGAAGTCACGCATGAAGGGATTGATTCCGGTATTATAGGTATTGCATGCCAGCGCCAGCTTGCTGTACCGGAAAGCGTCCGCAACTGCTGCCGCCATGTCGTCTCTGGCAAGGTCATATACCGCCACGGCGGTGCCCTTCTCCCGCAGCCGCCCCGCCAGATACAGCGCCGCCTCCCTTGTATGTCCGTAGGCGGAGGCATATGCCACCACCACACCTTCCTCCTCCGGCCTATAGGAGGACCATGTATCATATAGTCCGATGTAATATTCCAGATTCTCCTTCAGCACGGGCCCGTGCAGAGGCGCAATCATGCGGATGTCCAGCGCTGCCGCCTTCTTCAGCACGGCCTGCACCTGTGCGCCGTACTTCCCTACGATGCCGATATAGTAACGGCGGGCCTCATCGGCCCATTCCTCCTTCTGGTCCAGTGCGCCGAACTTCCCGAAGCCGTCCGCCGAGAAAAGCACCTTCTCCTCCGTCTCATAGCTCATCATGACCTCCGGCCAGTGTACCATGGGCGCAAAGACGAACTGCAGCTTATGGGTGCCCAGCACAAGCTCCCCGCCGTTGGATGCGGGAACCTTCGCAACCGAGGGATCCATGGAGAAGAACTGATCCATCATCCTCATGGCCTGAGGGGTGGCGACCACCTGCGCTCCGGGGAACTTTTTCAGGAACAGGGGAATGCAGGCCGAATGATCCGGCTCCATATGCTGGATGATCAGATAGTCCGGTACACGGCCCTCCAGCGCCTTCTCTACATTGATAAGCCACTGCTGGCCGAATGCGGCGTCCACCGTGTCTATCACTGCCGTCTTCTCGTCCCGTATCACATAAGAATTATAGGCCATGCCGTTCGGCACTCTGTACTGCCCCTCAAAAAGGTCCACCTCATGGTCATTTACCCCCACATACCAGATGCTGTCTGTTATCTTCATCGTCATGCCTCCTTATATCGTTATATACATCCCCGGAATCCCGGCTTTGCCGGCCAGGATCCCGAAGAGCCCCTATGATCCTCCGGCAGCCCTTCTCACCCTTCTCTGGCCGCTCTCAGATTGGATTCGAACAGCCGGTTGTATCCCAGCCATCCCTTGTTTGCGCTGTTGTTCTCAAGCTGCTCCCTGAAGGTCTCCAGCTTTGCGTCCGTGTCATCCGCATAGTTCAGCGCCAGCGCCTCCATCAGCGCCGGAAGCTTGGGCGAGCCGTATTCATATTTCCCGTGATGGGCCAGAATGCAGTGCTGCACCTCGGACAGCAGCCCGTGCGGAAAGCCCGCTATCTTCGCCGCCTTCTCCGCCACCATCTGAGAGCCCATGACGATATGCCCCAGAAGCTGGCCGTCGTCCGTATAGTCGTTCTCCGGAAAGGGCGACAGCTCCTTTACCTTCCCGATATCATGGCATATTGCCGCAGTCAGGAGCAGGTCTCTTTTCAGTATGGGATATGCGGTACAATAATATTCACAGAGCTTCGCCACTCCCAGCGTATGCTCCAGCAGGCCGCCTACGAAGCCATGGTGCACAGTCTTTGCAGCGGACGCACTGCGGAACAGCTTCGCAAAAGCCTCATCCTCCACGAAAAATGCCCTTAAAAGCTCTTTCAGATAAGAATTGCCCACGCTCTGTATCAGCCCCAGGAGCTCCGTGTACATCCCGTCAATGCTCCTAGCGCTCACCGGCAGATAATCCGCCGGGTCATATTCCCCGCTGCGGCAGACCCTCAGCCGCTTGACGCTCACCTGCAGATTCCCCTGGAAATTGTTCACGTCCCCGTATACTTCTATGTAGTTAAGTGCATCGAAGTCCCCTATCCCGGGATTGTTGGGCTCCCACACCTTCGCATCGATGGTGCCGCTCTTGTCCTGAAGGATCACGTTCTCATACGCCTTCCCGTTCTTCGTCACCGCCGACTGCTTATACTTGCACAGATAAATGTCGGAAATCTTGTCGCCTTCCTTCAGCTCTCTGATATACTTCATCCTTCTACCTCCCCCAGCTCAATCTTGAAGCTCATTTCCTTGTATTCCTCCTGCGCCTGTCGCATCACCGTCACCGTCACCGTCTGCCCCGGAACCATGGACATCAAGGCATTGCTGTAGCTTCCGAAGCTCACGATGTTGGTCTCGTCCATCTTCGTTATGACATCTCCCCTCTGAATCCCCGCCAGCATGGCCGGAGAATCCATATCTATGTCCTCCACATACGCCCCGTAAGGCACGCCCAGCTCCAGGTTGGCCTCCCGGGGCACGTCCACGCCCCGGATTCCCATATAGGCTATGGGGCTGGCATTGGACATTTTCTCCACGATCCTGCGCAGCTCCGTGATGCTGTAGGCAGTGATCACGCCGCCCAGATCCGAGCCGCTCTTTCCGTTGGTGATGATGCCCACCACCTGCCCCTGCAGGTCGAACAGCACGCCGCTGGCCTTCTGGCTGCCGTGGATGTCTGTCTGTAGCAGCTTATAATTTCTGTCCGTCATGGACAGTGTGGCACCGGCGGAGGTGATCATGCCGTAGCCCACGGAATTGCTGGTTCCCATAGGACTCCCCACCGCCACCACCGGAGTTCCGATCAGGCTGTTCCCGCCGATATATCCGAGGACGGCCCTGGGAAGCTCCTCGTTCATTCCCTCCGGCAGGCTCTCCAGCTCCACCGACAGCACAGCCAGATCCGTCGCCCTATTATACTTCTTCAGCTGTCCCTCTATCATCAGTCCGTTGTGGAAGGTCAGAAGCAGGCGCTCGGCGGATCTGAGGGGCGTATAGTTGGACAGCACCAGCAGCTCCAGGCCGTTGTCGGAGATGATCAGCCCCGGGCACTGGTTCCTGCTCTCCTGCACGCTGTCGAACCAGTCCACATTGGATGTCACCGCCGTGACCGTCACCATGTATTCGCTCAGCTCGTTTGTAAAGTCCGCCATCACGGCATACAGCCGTTTATAATCGTCCAGATCCAGCGTCACTCTCCCAAGGATATCCTCGATCTGCTCTTCTGGCAGCGGGGTCTCCTCTCTGTCCGGCGTAGGCTCCGGACTGGGCTCCGGACTTTCTGTGGGAAGATTCTCCGCCAGCATGTCCTCCGGCTGCATCTCGTCCCGGTCCTCCGGGAATCTCACGATCTCCGGCTGTTTCTCCTCCTTCGGATACAGCCAGTTGCTGATCACGGGCTCCAGTATCAGAAACGTGACGCAGGCCACCAGACCAAAGATCACAGCCATTGTCACCGTGACAATGGTTCGCCGTATCAGCTTCTTTTTGTTCAATGGCTTTGTCTTGATCCGTTCCGTGATAAAATCACTCTCGCCATTCTGTTTTATTTCCGGCATTCGCCCTCCTTCTGCCCGCTCCAGCGCTCTTTTACCATAATGGACAGCCTTGAAGTCCCTGCCCTACATCAGTATACATAAATTCCTTTCATAACACAATCCCCAAAAGCGCCCCGGTTCAAAAAAGCTGGTTGTTGCCCTATTTTAAATGTGGTATAATATCCGCAAAGGGCAGAGTCGGATGGGCGGAGAACCAGCTGCCGAGCTCGCTCGGGCAGCTGGTTATTCGACCATTCGACGAGCGAAGCGAACCCGAAAAATCT
>CANOFQ010000228.1 GCA_947565325.1 uncultured bacterium | reverse complement strand
GACTGGTTCAATCGCATGATTACATTAGGCAGCATTCAGCGTTATGCAGTATATAACAGTATGTGGGCTATTGCGGTGTATAGGCCGGGACGCTCCATGGGTTACAGTGGTATGCAAGTTATGGCGTTGTGTAAGTTATCGCAGAGCACAGTTATAATGGCAGGTAAGGATAGGTAAGGACGGGTGAGGGTCATGACGCAAAAACAGAAAAAAGTTTTGTATCGCATCATTGTTTCGGCGGTTCTGATGGTGGGGCTGTATTTTGTGCCGGTGGAGGGGTATCTGAGGTTTCTGCTGTATCTGGTGCCCTATCTGATCATCGGATACGACATCCTGCGGAAGGCTTTTCTGGGGATTCTGCACGGAAAGGTCTTCGATGAGAACTTCCTGATGGCGGTGGCCACCGTGGGAGCCATGCTGCTGGGGGTGTACAATGAATCCCGGGGCATGGAGGGCGAGTTCGCAGAGGGCGTGGCGGTGATGCTGTTCTATCAGATCGGGGAGCTGTTTCAGGCCGTGGCGGTGGGAAAGAGCCGTCGGAACATCAGTGCCCTCATGGACATCCGCCCGGATTACGCCAATGTGGAGGATGAGGAGGGCAATCTGGAGCAGGTAGACCCTGACGACGTGGAAGTGGGAACCGTCATTGTGGTGCAGCCCGGAGAGAAGGTGCCCATTGACGGAGTGGTGACGGAAGGGATTTCCGCACTGAATACCAGCGCCCTGACGGGAGAAAGCCTGCCCAGAGAGGTCTGCCCGGGGGACGAGGTCATCAGCGGCTGCGTGAATATCTCCGGTCTGCTGCGGATCCGCACCACCAAGGAGTTCGGGGAATCCACCGTGTCGAAGATTCTGGATCTGGTGGAGAATTCCAGCATGAAGAAGGCCCGCACGGAGAATTTCATCACAAAGTTCGCAAAATATTATACTCCGGCGGTCTGCGGAGGCGCACTGGCGCTGGCGGTGATCCCTTCCTTGGTGAATCTGGCGCTGGGAAACCCCGCAGGGTGGAGCACATGGGTGATCCGGGCCTTGACCTTTCTGGTGATCAGCTGTCCCTGTGCACTGGTGATCTCCATCCCCTTAAGCTTTTTCGGGGGCATCGGCGGCGCATCCTCCTGCGGCATTCTGGTGAAGGGCTCCAATTATCTGGAGACGCTGGCCCGGACAAAGTATGTGCTGTTCGATAAGACCGGCACACTGACCAAGGGCGTGTTTCAGGTGACGGAGGTATGCCCTGCGGAGGGCTTCGGGGAGGGAAGGCTGCTGGAGCTTGCGGCCCATGTGGAGAGCTATTCCACCCATCCCATCAGCAGGAGCCTGAAGGAGGCCTACGGCGGGGAGGTCAGCTCCGGCCGGGTGGCTGAGGTGGAGGAGATCAGCGGCCACGGCGTGACGGCGCTGGTGGACGGCGTGAAGGTGGCGGCGGGAAACAGGAAGCTGATGGAGAAGCTGGGGATCGCCGTGGGCACGGGCGAAGGCGGCGGGTCTGCGGAAGGGGGTCTTTCCGGGAAAGCGCCGAGAAATGACAAGGCAGCAGAGTCTGGTATAGACGGCAGGCCTGCAGAGGAAGCTTCTTCCGGGGAGGAACTGAGAGACGACAAGGCGGCGGAAGCCGATGCAGGCGGTGTCGGCAGGCCTGCAGAGCCAGCGCAGAATCTGCGGGAAAAGGCACCAGCGGGAACCGTGGTCCATGTGGCGGTGGAGGGGAAATACGCCGGCTGTATCCTGATCTCCGATGTGGTGAAGGAACAGTCCGCTGAGGCCATTGCCGCACTGAAGGCAGCAGGCGTGAAGAAGACGGTGATGCTTACAGGAGACGCAAAAAAAGCCGCAGAGCAGGTGGCGGCCCAGCTGGGGCTGGACGAGGTGCGCAGCGAGCTGCTGCCCGCAGACAAGGTGGCGGCGGTGGAGGAGCTTCTGGCGCAGAAGTCCCCCAAGGAGAAGCTGGTGTTCGTGGGAGACGGCATCAACGATGCTCCCGTGCTTTCCAGAGCGGACATCGGCGTGGCCATGGGGGCGCTGGGATCCGATGCGGCCATAGAGGCGGCTGACGTGGTGCTGATGGATGACAATCCCATGAAGCTGGCCCTTGCCATTAGGATCTCCCGGAAGTGCCTGCGGATCGTCTATGAAAATATCGTGTTCGCCCTGGGGGTGAAGGCGCTGTGTCTGGGACTTGGGGCAGCGGGCATCGCAAATATGTGGATTGCAATTTTTGCCGATGTGGGAGTCATGGTGCTGGCGGTGCTGAATGCCGTCAGGTGCCTGAAGATAAAAGCATAGCTGTCAAGGAATCCGCATTAAACTGTAACGCTTTTTGTCAGGCATGCCATTTTATACCTAACTTGAACTCGTTACAGATTAAATCCGCATTTTAAAAGAGGGTACGGCGCATACTATAGGGGCGGCATATAGGATGGGGAGGCCCTGTGCTGCAGGACGGCATACATGAAAAGGGCGGCGTCTGTGGGCCCACATGTTTAAAAAGACGGCGCAGGGCACGGCATGGTGACAAGGAATGATGTATGCCATAAGATCGTATATCCTATGCTAAGATCGTATGCCCCAAAAGGTAGCATGTGCCGCAGGATGCGCATACTATAATATGGCGCAGTAAAAAAAGTGCGGATAGGAGAGAAAATGACAGAATTTGCAGTATTGATGATTCCGTTCGTGGGGACTTCCCTCGGAGCTGCCATGGTGTTCTTCATGAAGGAGAAGATGAACTCCCGGCTGGAGAAGTTTCTGCTGGGCTTCGCCTCGGGAGTCATGATCGCGGCATCCATATGGTCGCTGCTGGACCCTGCCATCGAGATGACCAGAGAGCAGGGGGGCCAGCCATGGATCCCGGTGGCGGTTGGGTTCCTGCTGGGGATAGGATTCCTGCTGGCCCTCGACTGTGCGGTGCCTCATCTGCATCCGGCAGGCAGGGACCCTGAGGGGATGAAGGCAGGCTTTGACAAGACCACCATGCTGATGCTGGCGGTGTCCCTCCACAATCTGCCGGAGGGCATGGCGGTGGGGGTTGCTCTGGCGGGAGCGATTCTGGAGGATACGGGGATGACCATGGCAGGGGCGCTGGTGCTGACGGCGGGCATCGCCATCCAGAATTTCCCCGAGGGCGCCATCATCTCCATGCCTCTTCGGAATTCCGGGATATCCAGACCCAGAGCCTTCTGGTACGGGGTGGCCTCAGGCATCGTGGAGCCGGTTGGAGCGGCGGTCACCATCCTGCTGGCGGAGCAGGTGGTGCGGATCCTTCCTTACCTGCTGGCCTTTGCGGCGGGAGCCATGATCTACGTGGTGGCGGACGAGCTGATCCCTGAGGCAAGGGACGAGGGGCATACCAATTTTGGAACCATAGGGGTGGCGCTGGGCTTCGTGCTGATGATGGTTCTGGACGTGGCGCTGGGGGCCTGATGCGAAGAAAAATTGTGTTCGCAGTGAGGCGATCCATGGGGAGATGCACACTTGGAATACCGTCCTTGTGTTTGACAGCCGGGAGATCTGATCTCTTGGCTGTTTTGCATTCAGCTGCTCTTATAGATAAAAGGCCGGTAAGAGGCCGGGTGGGGCAAATAGGTGTTGAAGGAGGGGCGGAGACTGTGCTATACTTTTTGAGGCCGGAGGCGAGCAGACTGCTTCATAGAGCGGTTTTGTCTCAGGCTGCAGAGAGAACATCCGGAACATGGAAAGAGGGCACCGAGAATGTCCGAAACAGAGGAAGGCTGCCCGGAACATGTGAGACGGTGCAGGCGGCAGAGGAGGAAATATGCGTATTTTGATCATAAGACACGGGGATCCGGACTATGAGAAGGATTCGTTGACAGAGAAGGGCTGGCGGGAGGCAGGGCTGCTGGCAGACAGGATCGCAGGGCTGGACGTGAAGGCTTTTTATGTGTCGCCCTTGGGCAGGGCGAAGGACACGGCGTCTCTGACGCTGGCGAAAATGAACAGGACGGCGCAGGAGCGGGACTGGCTCCGGGAGTTTCCGCCGTCAATCCTGCGGCCGGACGGCGGAGGGAGACGGAAGATCGCATGGGACTGGCTGCCGGAGGACTGGACCGCGGAGGAAAAGTACTTCCTGCGGGACAGATGGGCGGAGACGGACATCATGGAGGAGGGCGGCGTGGGAGAGGCCTATGGGAAGGTGATCGAAGGCTTCGACACCCTGCTTGCGGAGCACGGCTATGTGCGGCAGGGGGAGTTCTATAGGGCGGAGCGCTCCAATCGGGACACCATCGTCCTCTTCTGCCATTTCGGGCTGGAATGCGTGCTGCTCTCCCGCCTGATGAATGTGTCCCCCATGGTGCTCTGGCATCATACCTGCGCCGCACCCACCTCTGTCACCACCGTGGTCACAGAGGAGCGAAGGCAGGGGAAGGCGATCTTCCGGGTCACGGCCTTCGGGGACATCTCCCACCTGAACGGGGCTGGGGAGGAGCCGGCCTTTGCGGCCAGATTCTGCGAGACCTTCTGGGATGAGGAGAGGCATGACTGAAAATACATAAGAGCTATTGTCCGAAAGTCATGTCATGGAGGAACTGCTTAAGAAACGATGTTCCCAATCATCGAAGGGACAGATGCCGAAGAAGCAATCATCCAAGAATGATCAAAGGAACAGTCGCTGAAGTGACGAGTTGAAGAGACGATCATCAAAAGGCAAAAATTGAGGAAATGATTATCCAAGGGGCAATTGCCAAAGGGGCAGCCTTATTCCCGCAAGCAATGAGTCAAGTCAGCTGCGCTGACTTTATGCCGTTGTTCGCACGAGCATAAAGCCAATTCTTAATTGGCTTTGCGAATGCCGCAAGGTATTTGATTGATAGAACAACATATGACAACAACAGCCGAGAGGGAAGCGGGAGACAGGAGGAAAATAAGATGAATAAGATGAGACTTTTATACGGCACGGGCAATGCCGCAAAGCTGGAATCCATGCGGAGGCGGCTGGCGGAGCTGGATCTGGAGATTCTGGGACTTCCGGACATGGACAAGCCGGCGCCTTCCGTGCCGGAGGACGGGGCCACGCCTCTGGAGAACGCCAGACAGAAGGCCTTGGCCTATTATGGGGCTTTCGGCATACCGGTGTTCTCCTGCGATTCCGGGCTGTATCTGGAGGGAGTGCCCGAGGAGCTTCAGCCGGGAGTCCATGTGAGGACGGTGCAGGGCAGGTATCTGACGGATCAGGAGATGCTGGAGTATTACGGAGGACTTGCGAGAAAATACGGAGATCTGAAGGCGAGGTATCGAAACGCCATCTGTCTGGTGCTGGATCGGGATCATGTCTATGAGTCCATGGACGACAGTCTGGCCAGCAAGGAGTTCCTTTTGACGGCGGTTCCCCATTCACGTATCCTGCATGGCGGCTTTCCGCTGGACAGCCTGTCCGTGGACATAAAGACGGGGAAATATTTTTACGATCTGGATGAGACAAAGATGGATCAGGTGGCGGTGGAGGACGGCTTCATTGAGTTTTTCCGAAGGTACTGCTGCTTGTGATCAGTGTGTGGGTGAGGCAGGCGGTCTTCCGGCGGCACTGTTTCTGAGGTGCGTCGTATCCAAGCTTTGCTCTTTGATGTGTTTCAGCGAATTCCGCAGAATTCATATGAAATCTGTGCCAAAGGACGTGGTGACGCTGATTACCCGCCCGAGGCGCTTCGGAAAAACCCTGAACATGAGCATGCTGGAGAAGTTCTTCTCGGCGGAGTATGCCGGCGGGGGGGATCTGTTCGAGGGTCTGGAGATCTGGAAGCAGGAGGAGTACCGCAGCCTGCAGG
>CANOFQ010000227.1 GCA_947565325.1 uncultured bacterium | reverse complement strand
CGCATCGCATTGATAGAACGCTGGGCATTGCTCACATCTCGTAGCGAGACCGACAACGCAGTTCCTCCAGATGTTGTAAGCTTGAAGTATTCATACTCAACATTTTGCCCCATTACCTGAGCCGAATCTGTCGCTGTAGAAACGGACACGATATCTTTGTAAAAATATACATCTGTCGCCTCTTTCTGTCTCTGAAGTGTCGTATCGAAAGAGTAGGTGTAACAGTGAACCTCATATTCAGAAAAGAAAAGCATAACCAGCTCGTACTTATTCGTACGCCATAATCCGTCCATACCCCTTTTTGCCTGAGTGGCGCCCTTATAAACATATCCGTCAAAGCAAATAGGAGCGATCTCTTTTACTTCCTCCTCATCAATCCCTAATTTATTCAGCGCTTTCGCCTGCATACCATTCAGCATAGACGATACAGACTCATCATACTGTGCGTCTGTGACAACACTTTTCTTCTTCATAACTACAAGCCCAATTGACAGAATGACACAGGCCAGCCCAGCAATAATCATACCTACAGAACCCGCTATGCCAAGCATAAGCAGAAACAAGCCAATCAACAGGACAATAATAGGGGGGCCAAAGTTAGGCTTTCCAAAATACTTTATATTCTTTTGATAATCCATAACTGTCTCCTTTCACATTAGTCTGGATAATATCTATCATAAACTGTATGTGGCTACAGTTAAGATCCGAACACACTTGGTTTTGCAACACCCAATATATCGAACAGCATATTGGCATCATAAACAGATGTCCCCATCTCACCTGCTACCCTTAAGCATTCTCTATAATCAGGCGTAGTGTTGAGATATTTCCTTTCAAAAAAATCATACTTTATATATGCAAGAAAATAATAGTATATTCCCTGCGGCTCAATCACACAAGCAGCATTAATGTAGTTGATCGCTCTATTAATATCGTCTCGCTGTGCCAAAAATGCCTTTTTGCCTCTTAACAGACACACAGCAGCATAAAAGTATGTTTCTGAATCATTAAAATCATCTTCGATTGCCGCTTCAAATGCACTCAGGGCTTTATCATACAATCTCAGCTTCAAATAACACATTGCCGCAGATTTATTTAATTCATCATGGTTCGGATGCTCTTCCAGTGCCTTTCTGTATGTACTGGCATACTTGTTTACTTCCGATACCGGCATGGAATAAACATTATTAAAGGCAGAAATAACTACTGGTTTGTGACACCAGTCGCACTCCTTCTGCCCAGTGTAAACTCTTGCCCCGCACCCCGGACAAGTAAGTTCTATCATTTGCTGAATCACTACCCTTGCGCCCCCTCTGTTAATATCTCTTGACCAGACTCACAGACTAAAAATATTTTTATAACAATCCTGCGAAATGCATGCAATTATTATTTCTTACTAGAATAGTGTATCATAGTATTCGACAATTTTCTATATACGTATCCTAAATTTCGTTGCAAATATTTACCATTTCCTAATATTTTACTATTGATTTATAAAAGCTGTGGGTGAGCAAGCCCACCCACAGCTTTTTCCGCCACCGGAGACACCCGGCTCATAGCTATCAAAAATCGGGGTGACAGGATTCGAACCTGCGACTTCCTGGTCCCAAACCAGGCGCTCTAGCCAAGCTGAGCCACACCCCGATGTTTCAGATACGTGATAAGTATACCCTACCCCCTGACCAATGTCAAGGGATTCGCCGATTTTCCGGCCGATTCCGATCAATATGTGTCCCCTCTGTTCCCATCAACGGCCCATCCGACAACCGTCAAACGAACAGCAATCAGAGAACCACCGGCCCGGTCAGCCCTCATAAATACTCAATAGTAAACTGCACGTCCTTTCCATCCGCCTCCATGACTACATAAGAAGGTCTCTTGCCATCTTGTCTCGGGTAAGACAAGCTTCCGGGATTCACTGCGATGATGCCGCCGCTTCTGTCTACCACCGGCCTATGGGTGTGGCCGTACAGAACAATGTCCGCCCCTCTTGCTATGGCCTCCTGCTTCAGAATCTGGTTTCCTATGGAGACATAGTAATTATGTCCGTGGGTGACCCAGACCTTGAAGCCCTCTATCTTAAGGTCAAGCTCTCTGGGAAGATAGGAGAAGAAATCATTGTTTCCCAGCACGAACTGCACCGGACACTCTGCCGCCGCTTCCAGAACATACTCGCTGCCCTCCACATCCCCGCAGTGAATCACCAGATCCGGTTTATGTATGCCCAGCGCCTTGAAATAGTTGTCGTTTTTTCTATGGGTATCGCTGACAATCAATACCTTCATAGCTTTTTCAGCTCCTCTTTCATAAGTCGGAGAGCCTTCCCCCTATGGCTTATCTTGTTCTTCTCCTCCTCCGTCAGCTCGGCAGTGTACTTGCCTAGCTCCGGCACATAGAAAATAGGGTCGTACCCGAATCCGTGGCTGCCCTTCTCCTCGTAGCCGATCCTGCCCTCGATGGTCGCCCGCACCGTGATCTCCCTGCCGTCCGGCAGCACGGCGGCAATGGCGCACACGAATCTGGCAGAACGCTTCTCTTCCGTAACTCCCTCCAGCCGCCGGATGATTTCTGCATTCTTTATGCTGTAGGGCGTATCCTCTCCCAGATATCTGGCGGAATAGATGCCCGGCTCCTTGTTCAGGAAATCCACCTCCAGCCCGGAATCATCCGCCAAGACGATATCGCCTGCAGGTGCCGGCTCCAAGCCCCCTGCCTCGGAATCAGCTTCTGTCCCTGCCAAAGCACGATCCGACGCCGCACTTGCTGAAGTGTAGGCCGCTGCCATCCTTGCCGGAGCATGGGCCGCTGCCATCCTTGCCGGAGCATGGGCCACTGCCCTTGCTGAAGCATGGGCCGCCACCGCCCTTGCTTTGATCAGCGCATTCTCCTCATAGGTCCTGCCGTTCTCCTCCGCTTCCACCTGGATGCCGGCCTCCCTCATGGAAAGGATCTCCATCCCCATGTCCGCCATGATCATCCTGATTTCCCGCATCTTGCCCTCGTTCCCCGTGGCAAATATGATTCTGCCCATCTTTTGCCTCCCTGCACCTTCCATCTGTCCTGCGGCCTTCCCATCGATCTGGCTTTGCCTTGTTTTTGTAAACATGGTCGGCTTCCACCCCAGTATGACCCGCAGCTTGTTTCCGGTCATCCTTCCCTCTATCTCTGCCATGAAAACACTATGTAAAGCCGAACCATTCTCTATAGGCGCTCCCTGCCCGCCTTCGGCGGCTTCGGGCCCAGAAACTGGTAATAGTATGCCTTCATCATGCCGTTATAGATTTTCCGGTTCTTGTCCGCCTTGCGGCCGATGTCCCGCTCCGCATTCTCATATGCCGAAATCAGATACATGCTCCACGAATCCAGTCCTCGGAATCTTTCGCCGATGGTTCTGTACAGCTCTGGCAGCTCCTCGCCGCTCATCCTCTCCCCATAGGGGGGATTCGTGATGAGGAAGCCGTACTTCTTCGGATGGCTGAGCTGGGCCACATCCCGCCTCTGGAAATGGATCAGCTTCTCCACTCCGGCCAGCCTTGCATTGGCTCTGGCAATACTGACCATCTCGTCGTCTATGTCATAGCCCTGAATATCCGGCTCCACATCCAGATCCACCAGCTCCTGCGCCTCCTCAAAGGCATCCTGCCACACCTGCTCCCCCACCACATGCGTCCAGCCTTCGGCCGTGAAATGCCGGTGCATTCCCGGGGCCATGTTCGCTGCCATCATCGCCGCCTCGATGGGGATGGTGCCGCTGCCGCAGAAGGGATCCACCAGTATGCGGCTGCCGTTCCACGGTGTCAGCATGATCAGC
The DNA here is from genome assembly GCA_947565325.1 of uncultured bacterium. Lineage (GTDB taxonomy): Bacteria > Bacillota > Clostridia > Lachnospirales > Lachnospiraceae > Acetatifactor. The sequence continues at coordinate 2,039 of CANOFQ010000227.1, read as the reverse complement.
GCCGCTGCCAGATTTTCCGCTATGGGAGCCTTGGCTGTCAGCTTCCGGTATCCCCTTTTATGCAGAGAATCTCCCGTCGTATCAAGTCCCACCGTCACTTCGTCCTTCATCAGGAAGACCCGCACCGGAAAGCTGTCCCCTTCCTCCGGAAACCACTCCTTATGATAGACCTCCTTCAGGCATTCCACCATGGCCTTTTTCATGACGGACTGAATGTCCGAGGGACTGAACAGCTGCGACTTGACACTGGCGGCCTTGGCCACCCAGAACCTGCCGTCAGCCGGTATGTACTCCTCCCACGGAAGGGCCTTGGTCCCCTGAAAAAGCTCTTCAAAGGTCTCTGCATGGAAGCTGCCCACTTTTATCAGAATCCTTTCCGCAGTGCGAAGAAAAATATTCGCCCTGCAGAGCGCCTCCTCGTCCCCCGCAAAGGTCACTCTTCCGTCCGCCACCTCGGTAATGTCGTATCCGAGATCGTCGATCTCTCTTTTCAGCAGCGCCTCCAGCCCGAAATGGCAGGGGGCAATCAATTCAAATCTCCGCATGCTTCACCTCACGGCCCCTAAAGAGCCTCTCCTATTATGTAAATAGGGACACTGCAGCAGTGTCCCTACCGCCAGAAACCCCTTAGAAATTGCTGTTCTGATTGTTCTGGTTCTTGCTCTGGTTCTGGTTGTTCTTGTTCTGCTCGTTCTGATTGTTCTGGTTCTTGCTCTGGTTCTGGCTGTTCTTGTTCTGCTCGTTCTGGCTGTTCTTGCAGTTCTCGGAATTGTTGGTGCTGTTGTTGTACTTATTGTTGTCCATTTCTTTCCTCACATCCTGCCGCACAAGGGCGGCGCTTATATTGGTTATCGGTTACAGCAATAGTATTGGAGGAAAGGAGAAAAAATATGCTTACTATTTTTATTTTAATGCTGTTTTTATTTTCAGATATTTTGATTCCCCGCCGTCAGTTCACCCAGTCCCGAAACAGCTTCACTAAAAGCAGTACCAGCAGAATCGGCAGCAGCACCGGAAGAACCGCACTGAGGACAGAAAACACCACGCTGAGGATCAGCACCACGACCACCAATAGGATCACTGCCCACAGCCATAGAGGCAGCCGGAAGAAAAGACCGGGACGGATTCCGCTATACATCCCCTGTTCTCTGTCCTCCTCCACGTTGCTGCGGCCATTCCGGCTATGGCTGCTCCTGCCGCCGGAGGCCTCCTCGTACCACGCCCCGCTGCCGCCCTTGGTCTCCACGATGGTCCTTGCGATCAGTCTGGGATCCCCCAGAGCGTCCAGCACCTCTTCCTCGCTCTTTCCCTTGCGGATCTCCGTGTTGATATAATCCTCATAATATCGCATGTTTTCCGCCAGCAGCTCCTGACCCACCTTACCGTTCAGCGCTGTGCGCAATGTGTCCAGAAATTGATATTTCGTCATAGCCATCCCTCTACGCTCTCCGGCCCGGCACAATTCCGAACAGCCGCCAGATCCGATGCCAGTTACCGTTCCTTTTATACTTTACCATTTCTTCCATGGACAGACATTTTTCTCTACCGCCGCCCGCAGCTCCACATAGCAGCCGCAGCTGCGGCACATTCCCTCCAGAAGCAGGTCGCACTGCCTGCACGCCGCCAGCCGCTCCTCATAAAGCGCCTCCGGCGCCTTCACGTCCACATCCAGATTTTCTATATATTCCCGGAGACTGCGAAAATATCCTTCCCGATCCTCCATGTCCCGAATCAGACATTTTCTGCAGAAACGCCGTTTTTCCACCTTCTGCTCCATGTCACCTTCACCGCCCGGCGGCCGCCTGCCCTCATCCTGCTCCCGGCTACCCTGCATACTTCCGGAATCACCGTCTACCTGCCCATTATACTTTCTTTCTCCTTCAAAATCAATCCTTTCCTCATAAACATATAACCCGCACCCTGACCGCTTCAGGATGCTGTGGTTTACAATAAAAAAGAATTGGCGGGAATGCCTATCTTTCAAGACCTTCCCGCCTTTCAAACCGTAACGTGCGTTAGAGGATTCGAACCCCCGACCT
>CANOFQ010000226.1 GCA_947565325.1 uncultured bacterium | reverse complement strand
CAATCGCATGATTACATTAGGCAGCATTCAGCGTTATGCAGTATAAATATACCATAAGGGCTGCAGACTTTCAATCAACCGATTGCGTTTACATGGAATTTGTGATAAAATCAACATATTTGTACAAGCTGTTACTTGGGAACTTGCTTGTATAGGCTGTTTCCTGAGAGTTGAAAGCGCCGGCTTCCGCAGCGGCGGAACCGGCCTGCGGAATGAAACTTGCACATCGGTGCGGATAGGAGTCGTATGCTGCATTCTATTGTTCTAGAAGATTATTTATCGCTGCTGGCCCCGGCGGGGATTCTGTTTGCGTTCGTCGCCACTGTGTTTTTCACGGCCAGATTCTGCGACCGTCTGCCCAAGGACGCAGGGAGGGAGTTCGCCCACGACGGCAAGCTTTCGGCGGGAAAGCCAAGAGGGGCGGGAATCATCTTTGTGCTTGCTTTTGCGGCGGCGGCGCTGCTGTTCGCCCCGCTGGATCCAGAGATCGTGATATATCTGATTCTGACCTGCATCTCCATGATCACCGGCTTTCTGGACGATGCGTCCAAAACATCGTGGGGAGAATTCAAAAAGGGTTTTCTTGATCTGTGCGTGGCAGTTCTGGTGGCCATGACCTTTCTGACCTATAACTCCAATGAGATCGGGCTGCTGCATATGCAGCTGGTCATTCCGAAGCCGGCATTCGCCGTTCTGGCGGTGATTCTGGTGTGGGTCTCGGTGAACGTGACAAACTGCTCCGACGGCGTGGACGGGCTTTCCGGCACGCTGACCATCATAACCCTGATGACCATCTATACACTGGATCGGATTCTGGACACAGGACAGGAATTTTCCCTTTTGATACTGCTTTTTGCGGTGTGCATTCTTGGCTACCTATGGTACAATGCCACGCCCAGCAGGCTGCTGATGGGAGACGCAGGCTCCCGGGCCATGGGGCTTTTCATCAGCATCGCCATACTGAAGACGGGCCGTCCTTTCCTTTATATTCCCGCTGCGCTGGTGCTGCTGGCGGACGGTGGTCTGGGGCTGGTGAAGATCTCCCTGATTCGTTTCTGCAAGATTCACATCCTGACCCATGTGCGGACTCCTCTGCACGATCATGTGCGGAAGGTGTGGGGCTGGTCCAATACCCAGACGGTTTATCGTTTCGCCATCATCCAGATCATCCTAGCCGTGGCGGTGGTGTACGGAGCGGGAGCGCTGTAGTTTACATGGCATATGCGGAACTGAAAAAACAGCATAAGCCCGGAAGGCGCCCGGAAGGATTTGCGGGCGGCTGCACCTGACGGCCGAAAATTCTTCCCGAGATGTGGGCGCATGGAGGGCTTATGCGGTACTACCATTAAGAAAGGACAAAATATGTACGATCAATTGACGCCAAGCGACATAAAAAAGATGCAGGAGGAAATCGAGCATAGGAAGCTGGTGGTGCGCAGGCAGGCTCTGGAGGACGTGAAGGAAGCCAGGGCGCAGGGGGACCTGAGCGAGAATTTCGAGTATTATGCGGCCAAAAAGTACAAGAACCAGAACGAGAGCCGCATCCGTTATCTGGAGAGGATGATCAGGACGGCGAAGGTCATCTCCGAGGATTCCGCAGAGGACGAGGTGGGCATCAACAACACCGTCACCGTGGAGTTCACAGATGACGGAACGGTTGAAGCCTATAAGATCGTCACAACCGTGCGGGGCAATTCCCTTGAGAACCTGATCAGCAACGAAAGCCCTCTGGGGAAGGCGCTGCTTGGAAAGAAAGAGGGGCAGACCGCCCATGTGCAGGTGAACGCTTCCGTAGGCTATGATGTGAAGATACTGAAGATAGAGAACACGGTGGACGACGGCAGCGACAAGATCAGGAGCTTTTAGATGAAAAAATACCTTTTATTCGACTTGGACGGGACGCTTACGGATCCGAAGACAGGGATCTGCACCTGCGTACAGTATGCGCTGGCCTCCTTCGGGATTCAGGAGCCTGATCTGGACAAGCTGGAGCCCTTTATCGGTCCTCCCCTGAAGGAGAGCTTCATGGGCTTCTACCATATGAGCGGGGAGCAGGCGGAGAGTGCGGTGGAGAAGTACAGAGAACGCTTTCAGGACAAGGGGATCTTCGAGAATCAGATTTACAAAGGGATCCCGAAGCTGCTGCGCAGGCTGCGTTCAAGGGGGATGGTTCTGGCGGTGGCTTCCAGCAAGCCCACCGTTTTTGTCCGCAGGATTCTGGAGCACTTTCACATCGCAAGGTATTTCGACGTGGTGGTGGGAAGCGAGCTGGACGGAACCAGAGTGAACAAGGATCAGGTGGTGCGGGAGGCCCTGCGGCAGCTGTTTCAGGGCGGCAGGGTGGACAGAGATCAGGTGTATATGATAGGAGACCGCCGTTTCGATGTAGAGGGAGCCCATGCCGTGGGAGTGGAGAGCGTGGGGGTTACATACGGATACGGCGGCATAGAGGAGCTGAAGGCGGCGAAATCCGATTATATCGTCCGGTCCGTAGAGGAGCTGGGCAGCTTCCTGCTGCGGGGAGCGGAGGATACCGACAGGCTGACGGGCTTTCAGAAGCTCTGGCAGATCCTCTTTCCGTTTCTGCTGTTCTATCTGGTGAGGGGGATCGCCACGGATCTTCTGGTTCTGGGGGCAGGCTATCTGAGTAGGGTGGTCAGAGGCGACCCTTCCGGGGGAGGGATGTCTTTTCTCAGGGATTTCCTTTTTCTGTGGAATGGGGACGGGACGCTGGCAGGGCTCACCGGAAACGCCACGGCAATTGTGTCTGCGCTGGGCTTTGTGGCCGGCGCCGCAGCTGTCTTTTGTATGGCAAGGGATGCCGTCACCCTGGTCAGGGAGGAGACCCGTCTTGCGCATCTTAGGGCGGAGCCGGGGAGCAGCTATGGGCTGTGCCTGCTGTCCGGACTGGGGCTGGTGCTGGGCATGAATCTGCTGCTGGAGCTTTCAGGAGTCACGGGGCAGTCGGATGCCTATCAGGCGGTAGCAAAGAGCCAGTACGCCGCATGGCTGCCCGTCGGGCTGGTCTGCTATGGAATCGTCTCTCCCGTTGCGGAGGAGCTGCTGTTCCGGGGGATCCTTTATGCCAGACTGCGCCGCCTGCTGGAGCCTGCTGTGGCGATTGCTGTTTCCGCCCTGCTGTTTGCTGCCTATCATGGAAATCTGGTGCAGGGAATCTATGCTTTCGTGACAGGGTGCTTTCTGGCATATGCTTATGAATGTTTCGGGGAGTTCCGAATGCCTGTGGTGATCCATGTCATGGCGAACCTATTGGCCTATGGGCTGAGTCAGGGGAGAGTGGAGGGAACGTTTTTCGTGAGCTGGCCGGTGTGTATCCTATGTCTTCTTTTGGGGGCAGGATGTATAGGGGGCTTATACAGCAGAAAGAGAAAGCGCTGAAGATCCGACAATAATCTTTCATTATTATGACAATGCAGGTGTCTCAAGGGAGATGAAGCTTTTTCTGATGGTGAGCTGGACCGGTATTTTTGTGGCGGCAGGATATGTCCTGATTCCGGAGAGGATACCCCGGCGTAAAAGAAAATAGAGTCCCTGCTTCATGAAGAAATGTGAACAAGCAGGATGCAGAAAAGTAAAAAGAGATAAGAAACAGGCAGGCGAAAAGGGAAAAGAAACAGGCAAGGGGCAGGAGGGGCCATGAGATTTTCTGTGATTACAGTATGTCTGAATCCGGGGGAAAAGCTGAACGCCACGCTGGCAAGCGTCCTGAGCCAGACCAGCGGGGACGCAGAGGTGGTGCTGAAGGACGGCGGCAGCAGCGACGGCTCCGTGGAGAGATGGCAGCAGGAGAATGCTTCCCTTCCCGGATTCGGGAGGGTAAGGGTATTCGTGGAGAAGGACGAGGGCATCTATGACGCCATGAATCAGGCAGTGGCCCATGCACAGGGAGACTTTCTGATTTTCTTGAACTGTGGGGATATGTTTGCGGATGAAGGGGTGCTGGAACGCACCGCCGGGCTTCTGGAGGAAGAGGAAAAAGCTGGGACGGACATGGACAGGCTTATCTTATACGGGGATACCTGCGGGGAGAAAAACGGGGTGGTCATCGCATCGGCGCCTGCCATTACCGGCTTTACCTGCTACCGCAACATTCCCTGCCATCAGTCCTGCTTTTACAGCGCTGCACTGTGCAGGGGCAGGCCCTATGACCTGCAGTACAGAATCCGTGCGGACTATGACCATTTTCTCTGGTGTTTTTATCGGGGAGGGGCCAAGATGCGCCACATGGATTTTGCGGTGGCCTCCTATGAGGGAGGGGGCTTTTCGGAGAGTAAAAATAACAGAAAGCGTGACAGGCAGGAGCACCGGCAGATCACCGGAGCCTATATGAGCAGGGGAGAGCTGTTTTGCTACCACAGCTTTATGGTCCTGACGCTGGCTCCCCTGCGCAGGGCCGCAGCGGAGAGCAGGGTGCTTTCTGCACCCTATCACTGGCTGAAGGAAAGGCTTTACCGCCGGAAAGGCTCAAGCAGCCAAAACGCAAAGCCATAGGATTGCAGAACTGGGAAACGGGAGGACATAAACCGGGGGAGGCACGGCCGGAAAGACGCAGACCGGGGGCACGGCCGGAAGGACGCAGACCGAAGGAGGCACGGCCGGAAAGGCGCAGACCGGGGAAGGCACGGCCGGAAGGACGCAGACCGGGGGAGGCACGGCCGGAAAGGCGCAGACCGGGGAAGGCACGGCCGGAAGGACGCAGACCGGGGGAGGCACGGCTGAAAAGATGGCCGGAGCAGAAAGGAAATGAGGCAATGAACGAGATCCTATGTTCTACGGGCGCATTGATCGGAAGACCGAACAACCGAAATTATAGGCTGCTGGAGGAACTGTCAAAGCAGCTGGACTGTGACGGATTCGAGCTTATGATGTATGACACATGGTATGACAAGAGTGAGGAACTGACGGATTATCTGTGCCAGAGACAATTCAACATACCGATAGTACACTGCGAGAAGTGCATCGGAGAGGACATCAGCCGGGGCGGCGAGGAAAACCTTGAAAATGCATTCAGGCTTTTTCGTGTCAACTGCGGGCTGGCCCGGGAAATAGGCGCTTCAAAGCTGGTGGTTCACCTATGGGACGGAATCACCTCGGACCGGAACATAGAGAACAACCTGTCCGCATATAGGGAGCTGGAGAGAATCGCCGGAGAGCATGGTCTGGAGCTTCTGGTGGAGAATGTGGTCTGCAATCAGGAGGATCCCATGAAGCACTGGCGCAGCCTGAGGGAGGCGTACCCGTCTGTCCGTTTCGTCTTTGATACCAAGATGGCGGCTTTCCATCAGCAGATGGGCCTGCTGTATGCAGGGGAATATGCATGGCTCTGGAGAGAGGGACATCTGGCTCATTACCATGTGAATGACTATGCGGGGGGCTATATGGACTGGAAGAATCTAAGGACGCTGCCGCCGGGAAGGGGACATGTGGATTTTGACAGATTTTTCGGATTTGTCAGGAAAACAGGATATCAGGGGGCCTTCACAGTGGAGGCCACGGCCTTCGGGGCCGACGGGAGAGTGGATACGGATATGCTCAACGGCTGCTTTGCCAGGATCCGCCGGTATCTTGGATAAATAACGATTGGAGGAAACAGAAGTGAGCGGGAAATTTTCAGAAGAAGCAAAGAGGATCATGGACGAAAGATTCGGCTGTGACACGGTGATCGCATTGGCCACCACGGAGGGGAAGCAGCCGTGGGTACGCATGGTGAACGCATATTATGAGGAGGGTTCTTTTTATGTCATAACAGACACCCGCTCCAATAAAATGAGGCAGATGGAGGAGAATCCGCTGATAGCTGTCTGTGGGGAGTGGTTTACGGCCCATGGAACAGGGGAGAAGCTTGGGCATATCCGTGAGGAGAGGAACAAAGAGATCGCC
>CANOFQ010000225.1 GCA_947565325.1 uncultured bacterium | reverse complement strand
TGACGGGCTTCGGGCGTCAGGCTTTAAGCGACAGGTTCTGATGACCGGGCCTTGACTGACGGGCTTCGGGCGTCAGGCTTTAAGGACGGGTTCTGATGACCGGGCCTTGACTGACGGGCTTCGGGCGTCAGGCTTTAAGCGACAGGTTCTGATGACCGGGCCTTGATTGTCGGATTTCGATAGCTGGACTTTAAGTGTCAGGCTGAGTGGAGGAGAAAAATGACCAACAAGCTGCTGGCCATAAAGAAACGGGAACAGTTCATAGAAGAAAAAGGGATCATCTATCTGGACAATGTGAGCAAGGTCTATTCCAAGGGCTCTCCTGCCATCAACGGTATGACGCTGGGGATCGGGAAAGGGGAGTTCGTATTCATCGTAGGGGACAGCGGCTCCGGCAAGTCCACACTGATCAGGCTTCTGCTGCGGGAGCTGGTGGCTTCCAGCGGAAGCGTCCATGTCATGGGCAGCGACCTTGCCAAGCTCAGGCACAGACAGGTGCCCAGGTTCCGCCGTAATCTGGGGGTGGTGTTTCAGGATTTCCGCCTGCTGAACGACAGGAACGTATATGAGAACGTGGCCTTTGCACAGAGGATCATAGAGGTTCCCGCCAAGGATATCCGGAGAAATGTGCCTTCGATTCTGGCAACGGTGGGGCTGGCGGGGAAATATAAGGCGAAGACGAACCAGCTTTCGGGGGGAGAGCAGCAGAGGGTGGCTCTGGCCAGAGCACTGGTGAACAAGCCCTCCATCCTTCTGGCAGATGAGCCTACCGGCAATCTGGATCCCAAGAATTCATGGGAGATCATGACGCTTCTGGAGGAGATCAACCAGAGCGGAACCACGGTGGTGGTGGTCACTCACAACAGGGAAATCGTCAATGCCATGCACAAGCGGGTGGTCACCATGAAGAAGGGAGTGATCATCAGCGACGAGGAGGGAGGCGAGTACATCGATGAAGATTAGCACGCTGTTCTATACCATCAGGCAGGGGTTCGCCAATATCTTCCGAAATAAATGGTATTCGCTGGCTTCCGTGGCAACCATAGCGGCCTGCCTGTTTCTGTTCGGCCTGTTCTATGCTGTGGTGACGAATTTCCGGAGCATCGTGATGAAGGCTGAGGAAGGCGTGTCGGTGACGGTGTACTTCCATAACGAACACGACTATTTCTGCGAGAGCCATGAGCCGGGGCAGATCGCCACGGATGAGCGCATAGAGGAGATCGGTCAGATGATAGCTGCTCGCACAGAGGTGCGGGAGGTGATCTTCACTTCCGATGAGGAGGTCTGGGAGAAGTTCGCAGGAGATTTCTTCGGGGAGGAGTACGGGAAGTTTGCGATCGGTTTTCTGGAAAATCCTCTGAAGGGCGACAATATCTATGAGATTTTTCTGAAGGACGTGTCCATGCAGGATACTCTGGTCACATGGCTTGAGTCTATCCCGGAGGTACGTCAGGTGAACTATTCACAGCTGACGGCAAGCACGCTGAGCGGTGCGAACCTGCTGATCGCCTATGTATCGGTGGGGATCATCGTGATCCTGCTTGCGGTGAGTATCTTCCTGATCAGCAATACGGTGGCCATCGGCATCTCTGTCCGATCAGAGGAAATCAATATTATGAAGTATATCGGCGCCACCGATTTCTTTGTCAGGGCGCCCTTCGTGCTGGAGGGCATGCTCATCGGGCTCCTTGGAGCGGCGCTGCCTCTGTGCCTGATTTATAATATCTATAATTATGTATTGACATATATCATTGAGAAATTCTCCATACTGAGCAACCTTCTGGCGTTCGTACCGGTGGAGGAGGTGTTCCGGGTGCTGATCCCGGTGTCCCTGATCGTGGGTGTCGGCATCGGCTTCTTAGGGAGCGTCAGCACGGTGAGGAAGCATCTGCACGTGTAGTGTGTACAGTATGGTATATGCAGGATCTGGCAGGGACAGTTCTTATCCGCCGGGAACTGGTTTGCGGAGGGGAGTCCGTAAATAGGGTGCCTATAGGAGAGGTGCTCTGCGGTGCAGCGGCCCAGGGGAGAGTCTTCTGCGCAGGAAATGCAAAGAAGGGCCGACTGTGCGGGAAATGCAAAGAAGGGCCGACTGTGCAGGAAATGCATGGAAACGCCTTCTGTGAGGAGAGGCTCAGAGAGGGGAAGCGTCTTATGTCAGGGAAGCGCAGAGGGGTATCTGATATGAAAAGAAAGTCGATGAATCGGGTAGTATGTTCCATAATTGCACTTGCCGTGCTGGTCTTCTGTCTTTGGCCTGCGTCCATGGATGCGGCCGCATCAAGCATGTCTTCTGTCACATCCGCCAGCATAAAGGAGAAGGAGGAGCAGATTTCCCAGAAAAAGAATGAAAAGGACAGCCTGCAGGACAGCCTCGCCGGCCTGAAGACGCTTAAGAAGGATCTGGAGATCCAGAAAGCGGGCCTGAAGGAATATCTGAAGGAGCTGGATGATACCCTTGCGCTGGTGGTACAGAATATTGCGGATCTGAAGGAAAAAATCCGTGTGAAGGAAGAGGAGATCCGGGAGACGGAGGCTGAGCTGGAGTCGGCCATCAGGAGGGAGGAGAACCAGCGGGAGGCCATGGCGATCCATATCAGGCTGGTCTATGAGCGGGGCAGCGACAGCATGGTGGATATGCTGCTGCGGGCGAAAAGCTTCGGTGATTTCCTGAACCGCGCCGACCATGTGGAGAAGATGGTGGCCTACGATCAGGAGATGCTGGAGGCCTATAAGATGGTCACGGAATACGTGGAGCTGTGCAAGGAGGAGCTTCAGCTGGAGAAGGAGATCCTTGATGAGACCAAGGCCGGCGTGGAAGCTGAGCAGAAGAATCTGGAGGATCTGATCGAGCAGAAGAACCGTGACATCACCCGGTATGAGAATGACATCGACAATAAGGAAAAGGCCATCAAGGAATATGAGGAACAGATCCGGCTTCAGGAGGAGGAGATCAAGCTGCTGGAGCAGGCGGTGGCAGAGGAACGAAAAAAGCTGTTGGCCAGCAACGGCAAGGTGATCAGCTATGACGGCGGTATGTTCAAGTTTCCTCTGGCATCCATGACCGCAGTGTCCGATGAGTACGGCTGGAGGATAAACCCCATTTCGGGCAAGCAGGAATTTCATAACGGCGTGGATCTGGCGGCGCCGGGAGGCACGGACATTTATGCGGCTTACGATGGGATCGTAGTGGGAGCGGCTTACAATAACTCCATGGGCAATTATGTTATGATAAATCACGGGGACGGATTATATACTATATATATGCACGCCTCTAAGCTGTATGTGAAGAAGGATGACGTGGTGGCCCGGGGAGAGACCATCGCCGCAGTGGGAACCACGGGCTATTCTACGGGAAATCATCTGCATTTTACCGTGAGGCTGAATGGGTCCTACGTGTCCCCTTGGGAATATCTGAAGCAGTAGGGAGAGGTTCTTTTGCGGCTGAAGAAAGATGCGGCTGCAAATGGAAAACAGAGGAAGAAGCCGATGCGGCATTGACAGCCCTTTGAATGAAAGAAAGGTTTCATCAGCAAATTCAAATGCAAGAGGCTGTTCAGGAATAGGTCTTAAGGCAGGGGAGGTATCAGGAAATGGAAGAGAACAGAAACAATGGGGGCAGCACGCCCTACTTTGACAATCTATCGGGAAATCCGGGGACGCCGCCGGCAGGCTCTCAGGCCTACGGAATGCCCCCCCTTCAGCCGCCGAGAGTTCCCAGAGAGGAGAGGGGCAGCGGAAAGGGGCTGTTCCTTGGAGGGCTTATCACGGGAATAGCGGCCGCTCTGCTGGTAGTCGGAATCTGTTATCTGGGGCTGTACCTTCAGGAGGCTGTCACTGACAGGCAGAACGGCACGGCCAAGGTAGCCTTCCGGGAAGGGTCGGCCATCAATGCCGATTTGATAGCCAAGATGCAGGCTCTGGAGGATACCATCAATGAGTATTTCTATCTGCACGATGTGACAGAAGAGGAGCTGCAGGTTGGGATCTACAAGGGGATGCTGAAGGCGCTGGGAGATCCTTATTCGGAATACTATACGGCGGAGGAGCTGTCTGACCTGATGCAGAGCACTCAAGGGGTGTATTTCGGGATAGGCGCATATATGCAGCAGGACAAGGCCACCACGCTGCCGAGGATCACAGGCACCATAGCAGGTTCTCCCTCTGAGGAGGTTGACATTCGTGAGGATGATCTGATCTATGAGGTGGACGGGGTGCTTACGCAGGGGCTGTCCCTGACGGAGGTCACCTCCATGATCAAGGGGCCGGAGAACACGGAGGTGGAGCTTACCCTGATCAGAGAGGGAGCAAACGATTACATCAAGGTTACTGTCATGCGCAGAAAGGTGGAGTCTCCCACTGTGACCTACGAGATGAAGGAAGACGGCATGGCCTATATTCAGGTGTCGGAGTTCGACGATGTGACCATCAAGCAGTTTGAGAATGCGCTTGCCAGCGCCCGGGCGGAGGGCATGAAGGGCATGATTCTGGATCTTAGGGCCAATCCCGGCGGTAGCCTGAACGCAGTGGTGGAAATGCTGCGGATGATGCTGCCCGAGGGGATGATCGTATACACGCAGAATAAAGAGGGGAAGCGTTCCGAGTTCCTCTGTGACGGGGAGAGGGAGCTGGAGGTGCCGCTGGTGGTTCTGGTGGACAGAAATTCTGCCAGCGCCTCCGAGATCATGGCGGGAGCCATCAAGGATCATGGGATAGGAACCTTAGTGGGTACCACGACCTTCGGGAAGGGAATCGTACAGCAGATCATGCCCCTGAGGGACGGGTCGGCGGTAAAGATAACTATCAGCGCCTACTATACGCCTAACGGAAACAATATACACGGAATCGGCATAGAGCCGGATGTGGTGTGTGAGTTTGACGGCGAAGCCTATTACGGCAGTGAGGACCGCCCGGACAACCAGCTGGAGAAGGCCAAGGAAGTGCTGAGGGGCATGCTGAAGTAGCAGGACAGTATGCTGAAGAGAGGCAGAGCATGCTGAAGTAGCAGGACAGTATGCTGAATGACAGGGCGGTATAATGCGCAGTGCAAAGTGACAAAGATATGTGCCGCCCTGGGGGGCAGCAGCTCGGCTTCGCTGAGGCAGACGGAAAGACAGGGAAGAGTATGGGCATTTTCGCAAAAAGAGCGGCCGTGAGGCAGCTGGACGAGAAGCTGGAGCGGATTCAGAACAATTTTGAGAACAATTATAAGGATGCGGCCCAGCTGAACTTAAGGGAGTTCAGTGAGCTGTTTCATGGCATGTGTGGGGAGGGCAGGCTTTCGGAGAAGCAGAAGGCCTATTACAGTAGTAAACTGGAGGAGTTAGACGAGCGGCTGAAGAATTTCACCCATAAGGATCAGAAGCCCACATGGATCTGACGAGGAGACGGCGTGGGCGTGGTACATTTAGCCCAAAAGCTGAAACCTAAAAATTAAAAAAATTTAAAAAAGTACTTGCATTTCGTTAAACAGTATAATATAATATACCTTGTTGATGCGACAGAAATGCGAGAGAGCATCAAGCAAAAGAGAAAATGCGCCGCTAGCTCAGTTGGTAGAGCACCTGACTCTTAATCAGGGTGTCCAGGGTTCGAGCCCCTGGCGGCGCACTTGAGGAAATCGTTTCTGCAGGCTCAGGCCTCGGGGACGGTTTTTTCTTTGCCGCCCATCAGGATCCCGTCCAGATGGGAGACGGACCCACGGGCCGCTATGACCTCATAGGCAAAGTGCAGGTAGCGGCGTGTCGTTCCGGATTGGTATATTCATCTGCGCTCTTGTAAGCTTGTGCCATGCAGTCTTCAAGAAAAAGAAGTAGCCGACACTACCCGCAATAGTGACGGCCGATGCTGCAAAGCATTGAAATAGTTACCGATGAAGGTAGAGCCGCTTCCAGGCATCTCCCTTTTTATGTATATATACTGCATAACGCTGAATGCTGCCTAATGTAATCATGC
>CANOFQ010000224.1 GCA_947565325.1 uncultured bacterium | reverse complement strand
CTAATTCCGTCTGCTCGTAGCCTTGGCTGCCCACTAGCTCCGTTGGGGCATAGCCTTGGCCACCCACAAGTTCTGTCTCCCCATAGCTCTGGCCGCCCACTAGCTCTGTCGCAGCATAGCCTTGGTTGCTGACAACGGTTTTCTGCTCGTAGCCCTGGCCACCTGCCTGCACTGTCTGGCCACCGTTCTGGCCCACCTGCGTTTTGTCCTGACGGCCTCTTTCAATGCGTCCTGCCACCACGGCAAACTGCTCCACGGGAGCATACCCGTCACTGTAGCCAATGGACGCAATGCCCTCCTCCGTCTTTACACCGGAGATATTGAAATCGATCAGACAGATATCTCCCTGCGGTGTCAGCATCACATTTGCCGGCTTGATATCGCAGTGAACGATGGGCGGCTTCTGTGAGTGCAGATAGTCCACCACCTCACACAGCTGGCGCATCCACTTTACCACGTCCTTCTGCGAAAACCTTATGTTCTGCTTTAAAAGCTGCGCAAAGGACTGGCCCGGAATATATTCCATGACCGTGTAGACCGCATCTCCGTATTCAATGAAATCGATGATCTGCGGAATATAATTATGCTTCAGATTCTTCAGAATATCCAGCTCTGCCCTGCGGTTAATATTTTTCAGCTGGTTCGTATGTATCTTTTTGAGCACTACCTCCTTGTCCAGACGCTTATGATGTGCCCGGAAGACGGTTCCCCCGCCGCCCGAGCCTATCTCCGTCATCTGGTCAAAGGTCTGGCTCAGCAATTCCTGATAACTCTGCATTCCTGCTCCCGTCCGACATCTTGCGCTTTCATTCGCAGCAGATATCCACCTTCAGTTCCACTCTTCCAAGGGTCAGTACACTTCCCGAAACAATCTCCGTCTCCGACAAGATACGCAGCCCGTCCACCATGGTTCCATTAGCTGACTGCAGATCCTCCACAAAGACACGGCCATCCGCCTCTCTGACCTGACAGTGCCGGCCAGATACCGACTTGTCATAATCAATGACAAGGTTCACTTCTCCTGCTCTTCTTCCGATGATGACTGTTCCCCGGAGAGGCACACGGAACGTCTTTTCAGGGTTCGTCTTGTCGCTGAGGCACAGTACATATTCTTGAGGCGTCATGATCTGTGTGCTGTCATCGTCTTCTGTCATAATCTGTGTTCTGTCGTCCTCATCATCCATTATGATCTGCGTCTTATCATTGTCATCAGCGGCTGAAACACCATACCCATAGGCTCTCGGAGCCGAAGGAGCAGGCTGCACTTGTACCGGGGTGGGCTGCACCTGTCGTACTTGTACCGGGGTGGGCTGTACCTGCACCGGCGTGGGCTGCACCTGCACCGGCGCAGGCTGTACCTGTACCGGCGTGGGCTGCACCTGCACCGGCGTGGGCTGTACCTGTACCGGCGTGGGCTGTACCTGCACCGGCGTGGGCTGTACCTGCCGCATGGGAGCACCCTGCATCGGCTGAGGAGGCACCGGGACACCCTGCATGGGCTGTACCGGAACACCTTGTCCGGGCTGGGGCGGCATAGGAGGCATCGGGCGGGGCGGCTGTCCCACTGCTGGCTGCAGCGGCGCTCCCTGCCGATTCGATTTCTTCTTGCTGCTGCTACAAATGCAGATAATGACCACTGCAATGATCACCACAAACACCGCCACTCCCAGCAGGAAAAACAAGATCGGCACTCCCCCGATCTCGAGCTTGTCTGAATTGACCACGTAAGTTCCCGCCATAACTAAATCCTTCATTTTCCACTCTCTCCTTTTACTTTATATTTTCCGTAAGCACGCCGGCCAAACCTCTGCGGCACACTCTGTTCCATTTTCCCATCCAGAAGCGTCCGCTCACACGCCTCTCCGAAATCGCATTTTAATCCTGACATTCCCTGCGGCTCCAATCTGCTGAACCGTCCCTATGTATCGGCACCGAAAGCCAAAGAACCTCCGGCCAGTTTTAAGTTAGGTTAAGTATATATTCATATTTATTGAATGTCAATAAATATTTAACACTTCAGCAAACGTCTTTTGTTAAATTTGATTGCTTCCTCTACTTGCAATCAGGGGCAGAACCGTACCCCGCGCTACGGCCCTGCCCCGGCTTTTCCTGCCTTATGCCTATCTTGTACTTATTCTTACTTATCTTATATCTTTTATCTTTATATCTTATACCTTTTATCTTATATCTTTTATCTTATACCTTTATTTCCCGTCTTGTCCCTGCAGGCGGTTCTTTTTCTTCTTTACAAGCTTTGCCCTAATCGCAGTTCGGACCGAACCTCAGCTTACCGTCTCCAGTACCAGACCGTGAGCGATTCCCGGCACGCTCATCCCCTCGTTAAAGCTGGTCTTGCTCAGCAAGGCTCCCGTGGGCATGAACAGCACCTTCTTCCAGTTCCTTTTCTGCAGCTGTCTCAGGATATAAGCCGACAGCGTCACAGCGCTGCAGCCGCATCCGCTCCCTCCCGCATGGGTGTCCTGCGTGTCCCCGTCGAATATCTCGATGCCGCAGTCCATATGCTGCCCTGAGATGTCATATCCCTTGTCCCGGAGCAGGTCGATCAGCACCTTCTGTCCCACCTTTCCAAGATCCCCTGTAATGATCTTGTCATATTCCTCCGGCGAGACGGCAAAATCTTCAAAATGTGCGGCCAGCGTATCCGCAGCCGCAGGTGCCATGCATGCCCCCATGTTCATAGAGTCCTTCAGGCCATAGTCCACGATCTTTCCCACCGTGATGCCCGTGATGCAGGCCCTGGCTTTTTTCCCTATCCAAGAGGGCTCCCCGCCCAGCACGAAAGCGCCGCTGCCCGTCACGGTCCATGTTGCGGAAAGAGGTCGCTGGTTGCCATATTCCAGCGGAAAACGAAACTCCTTCTCCGCACTGGCAAAATGACTGGAGGTCACGCATACCACCTTGTCAGCAAGTCCTCCCGCTATGCTCATGGCCCCCAGAGCCAGCGACTCTCCGCAGGTGGAGCAGGCTCCGTATACGCCGAACAGCGGTATCTGATACGAGGAGATTCCGAAGGATGTGGCGATGGACTGGCCCAAGAGATCACCGGCAAACAAAAAAGAGATATCCTCCGCCTTCAGTCCCGCCTTGTCCAGGGCAAGCCCCACCGCCTTTTTCTGGAGGCTGCTCTCCGCCTCCTCCCATGTATTGCAGCCAAACATATCATCCTCGCCCACCTGGTCGAACAAGAGCCCCAGCGGCCCCTGCCCCTCCTTCGTCCCGACGATGCTGGCGCTCTCCAATATATATATCGGTGCTTCCGGCTTCACGCTGGCTTTCCCCAGTCTCCTGTTCATAAAGTAGCGACCTCCTATCCTTATTATAGTCCCAAGCTGTTCCCTGTTGACCCTTGCGGCATAAAGTCAGCGAAGCTGACTTGACTTATTGCTCGCAGGAATCAAGAATGGGCTGAATGTCTATGCAGGCACAGCACAAAGTCAGCCTCATCGGCATCTCAAAACGGGACACACCCATGCCTCTTGTCATCGGCATTAGTGTGTCCCGTTCCCTGAAATCTATACTACATTTATACTGTATCCATTACATATATTGTCCCTGCCATGTATCGGCTTACCAAAGCATGACGCTATTCCTCCGCTCCGGTTCCTGCCTCTCCCTCTACTGTCTGCATCAGGCTCGTGACAACATACAGCACCTGACCATTGTATTCCACTCTGGACCATCCCGAGTCCGGACTGAGGCCCGTCCGATGCACCTTTTCCCCACTGTTAAGCTGGCAGCTCACCGTGCCGTCTCCCCCCGAGGTACTGGGCTCTGTCCTCAGGTTCACATATTCCTTGGGGGAAAGCCAGTCGTTACAGTCAGCGAAAATAACCAGACTTCCGTCCTTCGTGCTGACCCGATTCGGGTTTTCACTCTGAACCGGAGGCTTATAGTCCAGATCCGTGGTCAGATACTGGGTCACGCCGTACAGTATCTGTCCTTCATATTCGATTCGTGACCAGCCCGTATCGTTATTGATTCCCGTTCTGAGAAGCGTCTGTCCGTTCCGGGCCTGCATTACTATATTTCCATCGTCCAGTGTGGTCGGCACGGAACGCAGATTTATCACATCCTTAGGAGTCACGGATTCTTGGACTGCCTCAAACTCCATGTCCTCGGTTCCTGAGACCGGCTCCCGGACCGTCTGGTCAGAAGCCCCCGTCCCCTCTCCGCCTTCCGTGCCCTGAACCGCAGAGTCCGATGCCTGAGACTGTCCGCCGGAGGACGGTGCGCCGGAGGATTCATTCTGTATGCCTGCTCCGTTCCCCTCCGGCTTATCCCGATGGGAAAAATGCCATAAGGCGGCACAGATCACTGCCGCTGTCAGGATCAGCCCAATGAATACTGCGGCCGCCTTCCACGGCTTTGTGGGCTCTGCCTCCTCTTCGTCCTCCCAGTCATCCTCTTCGCTCCATTCATCCGTGTCATCGGTCTCCTGTTCATACTCCGGTTCCTCATCCTCCTCCAGGTAATCCGGATATTCCGGTTCATCCTCTTCCGGCAGCTCCTCCTGCTCCTCTTGTTCTGTCGGCTCTCCCTCTTTCTCCGCTTCCCCTTCTTCAGGGCTCCTATGGCCCACTGCCTCCTCCCGGCTCCTGTCCGTATCTTCCTTCTGCAGCTTCTGAGAGTCTGCCTGCTCTCCTGCTTCACCGGCTGTCCCGCATGTCTGCTGCCCCTGTGTCTTGCACTGCCGCCCCGATTCCGTATTCTCTTCGGATATGTCCCGCCTCTTCTCCCTCATCTGTCTCTCCTGCCTCTGTATGCTCTGCTCCCTCTGCCCTGTTCTGTTTTGAATCCTCTTTTGTCTCTTACCTGCTTAGTCCTTCCGGACTCAGGCCTCATACTTCTCGCTCTGGGCACGGATCAGCTCTGCGTCATCGAAATAGTTGATCCTCATGGCGCTTTTCACCTCCGACAAGGTCTGGGCCGCCATCTCTCTTGCCTCGTCGCTGCCCCTCTTCAGGATCTCATATACCGCCGGGATATCCTTGGCCATCTCCCTCCTGCGGGTACGGACAGGCTCCAGTATCTCCTGCATCACATTGTTCAGGAACTTCTTCACCTTCACGTCCCCCAGGCCGCCCCTCTGATAATGTGCCTTCAGCTCGTCCAGATTTGCATAATCGGGCAGGTATCTCCCGAAATGCTCCGGCATGCAGAACGCATCCAGATATGTGAACACCGTGTTCCCCTCCAGATGTCCCGGGTCACTGACCATCAGGTGCAGAGGATCCGTGTACATGCTCATGATCTTTGTCCTCACCTCGTCTGCCGAGTCCGCCAGATAGATGCAGTTCCCCAGAGACTTGCTCATCTTTGCCTTGCCGTCGATACCAGGCAGCCTCTTGCTGGCCTCGTTCTTGGCCAGAAGTGCCTCCGGCTCCACCAGCACGGGGGCATAGACCGTGTTGAACTTATGCACGATCTCTCTTGTCTGCTCGATCATCGGCAGCTGGTCGTCCCCCACAGGAACCGTGGTGGCCTTGAACGCCGTGATGTCCGCCGCCTGACTGATGGGATAAGTGAAAAAACCCACCGGGATGCTGGCCTCGAAATTCCGCATCTGGATCTCGCTCTTCACCGTGGGATTCCTCTGAAGTCTGGCCACGGTGACCAGATCCATATAATAAAAAGTCAATTCACATAGCTCGGAGATCTGGGACTGTATGAGCATGGTGGATTTGGCCGGATCCAGTCCACAGGCCATATAGTCCAAGGCCACCTCTATCACATTCTGTCTCACCTTCTCCGGATTCTCGATATTGTCCGTCAGCGCCTGCGCATCTGCGATCATGATGAAAATCTTTTCATAATCCCCTGAGTTCTGTAATCTTACCCTCTCCCTGAGGGAACCTGCATAATGCCCCACGTGAAGCCTGCCCGTGGGTCTGTCCCCCGTCAATATGATCTTTTCCATAAATAAACCTGCCTCCCCTGCCCTTTTCGGTACGATCTCGTGCGCCTTGGCGCACATGGAATCAGAAGTCGAAACAATGCCCTTCTGTTTCG
>CANOFQ010000223.1 GCA_947565325.1 uncultured bacterium | reverse complement strand
TCTCGAACTTCAGATCACGGTTTGTGATAATGCCTACCAGCTTATGTCCCTCTGTCACAGGGACACCGGAGATGCGGAATTTTCCCATCAATGCGTCCGCATCCGCCAGAGTATGCTCAGGAGTCAGTGAAAATGGATCCGTGATGACACCGTTTTCAGAACGCTTCACCTTGTCTACCTCTTCGGCCTGCGCCTCGATAGACATGTTCTTGTGGATGATCCCGATGCCGCCCTGTCTGGCCATGGCGATGGCCATGCGGTGCTCCGTCACGGTATCCATCCCTGCGCTCATCATCGGAATGTTCAGTCTGATCTTCTTGGTCAGCCATGTAGTCAAATCCACCTGATTCGGCACCACCTGCGAGTATGCAGGTACCAGAAGTACATCGTCAAAGGTAATGCCCTCACCGATAATCTGTCCCATTTTTCATCCTCCTGCGTGTATTCAGTTAAAGTAAACTAATAATAAATGGATTCCCATGAGTTTATCAGAGAATTCCTGAAATGTCAATTGCAAATTTCCTCAAATCAGTCTCTTTACAATTTTCTCAGATCAGTCTCTCAAATCAGTTACTCCGAACGGATCCCATCTGACCGGCCCAGAAGTCAGTCGGTAAAGATCTTTCTGGGCGCCGTGTTCTTCATGGCCTTCACAAGCTCCTCGGAAGGGCTTAAGATAATCTTTTCGCCGCCCTCGTAAAACATGGCATAGCGGCGGTCGGGCTGAAGCTCTTCCCCAATGCTGTAATCCTTCACCTTTACATTTCTGTTCTTATAATTGTCCAGATGATAGCTTTTGAAAGGTGCCAGAATCTCCACCCTATCCAGCTGGTACGTTGCCACCCGCTTCCTCTTGGCCTTTGCCATGACCTTGTCCACCACCAGCTCCCTGTCCAGATAGAGATACTCATATTCCAGATCCGTGAACATATTTACAAAGTAGGCCCCTGCTCCCGTGGCCACAGCCCCGAGGAACAAGAACAACATGATCGGGGGAAGAAGAAAAATCGCCAGCACCAGTATGATCGTCAGCATGATCAGAACCATCTTGACCAGCTTTCCCCAAAAGGGAGTCTTTGCCTTTACCAAACATTCCACATAAGTGTCACTCATTTCCCGCACCCTTCCTTTATCTTAGTTTATCTCGGATCTCAAGAACCGCTGTACGCATGTACCCATAATACCCCAAATTCCTTCAACTTTCAAGTTACTTTGAGAAATCGGCTCCTTTTTATCTTTTTTTTAGAATCAAATTAGATTCGCTTTCTTGACAGCCCTGTTTTTAACTCGTATGATATGATAGAAACGGTACCAGACACAAGAGTCAACACTATATCAGAGAAAGCTCAGAAAAAGCTGCTGTCCGGCCGCCGCCGGCACAGAGGCGCAGAGCCCTCAGGGTTCGGAAAGGTGGACAAGCCATGCCGGTAATGGATGAATTCAAGGAAGAGAGGGAAGCCCTGAAACACGGGACACCGAAAGAGAAATTTACATATTTTATGGATTATTATAAGTGGCATGTCATCATAGCGGTGGCCGCCGTCGCCGTGGTTGTCTCACTGGTGACCCAGATCCTGACCCGGAAGGACATCGTCTTCTACGCCGTCATGATCAACGGAACCGAGCTGGAAACCGCCGAGGAATATAAGCAGGCCTTTGCAGAGTACGCCTCCGTGGATCTGGAAGAAGATGACATTATGTTTGACACCTCCGTGCGCATCAGTACCGGCGGTACATCCGTCTATAGCCCGGATGCCAGAGCCTCCGCAGAGAAGCTCATGGTCTATATCGCCTCCAGCGAGGTGGACGTATTCGTCACGGAGCCTGCCGTGGTGGAGCAGTATGCATACAATGAATTCTTTATGGATCTGCGAACCCTGCTGACGCCGGAACAGATCTCCAGATATGAGCCATGGTTCTATTATGTGGACCAGACCGTGGTGGAGGAGCATCAGGCCGCTCTGGACACCTTTGACACAGATCGCATCATCAACTATCCGGATCCGCTGGATCCTGCGTCCATGAAGGAGCCCGTTCCCATAGGCATCCGCATAGAAGACCCCTCTTCCCTGAAGGAACACTATTACTATGCCGGCGATGACATTGTGATCACCGTGATTGCCAATTCCCAGCGTCCGGAGACCGCCTCAAGCTTCATCGACTTTCTGCTGCAGTAGCTCCTGCAGGAGACTGCGCAGCCCTATCGGATCTGCCCTGCCTCCCGTGGCCTTCATGGCCTGCCCCACCAGATAGCCGATGGCCTTTTCTTTTCCGCCCAGATAGTCCTGCACGGACCGGGGATTTTCCCGGATCGCCTTCTGGGCGGCACTGCGCATGGCATCCTGCCCGCCCACCATTCCCAGCCCTTTTTCTGTCATATATTCTTCAGGATCCACATCCTCCGTGAACATGACTTCAAAGATCTCCTTCGCCACGGCGGAGGTAATTCTCTTATGTTCCGCAAGAGCGATGAGCTTCGCCAGATGCTCCGGCGAGAATCGGATCTCCTCCGGATCCATCCCTTTTTCCTTCAGCAGACGCAGCGTCTCCCCCATCAGCCAGTTGGACACCTTCTTGGGCTCGCTTCCCAGCGCCGTCACGGCCTCAAAGAGCTCAGCCATCTGTCTGGAATCCGTGATGATTCCGATATCATACTCCGGAAGACCATATTCCTCCCTGTACCTCCGTCTCTTCTCCCAGTCAAACTCCGGCTGCTTCGCCCTGATCCTCTCAAGATATTCCTCGCTGATCCGGACAGGCGCCAGATCCGGATCCGGAAAATAGCGGTAATCGCTGGCATCCTCTTTGGTGCGCATAGAATAGGAGCATTCTCTGCCCTCATCCCAGCGCCTGGTCTCCTGCACTACCCTCTCCCCTGCCTCCAGCAGAGCGATCTGGCGTGCTCTCTCGCTTTCAATGGCCTTGGTGACCGCCCGGAAAGAGCACAGATTCTTCATCTCCGTGCGGGTTCCCAGCTTCTCTGTCCCCCTCTCCCGGACAGACAGATTCACGTCCGCCCTCATGGAGCCCTCCTGCAGCTTACAGTCACTGGCTCCCAGATACTGGATGATCCGGCGCAGCTTCTCCAGATAAGCGATGACCTCCTGCGCCGTGCTCATGTCTGGCCGGGAAACGATCTCGATCAGGGGCACCCCTGCACGGTTATAATCCACCAGCGTGCAGTCCGACTCCTCGTCATGGGTCAGCTTCCCTGCGTCCTCCTCCATATGGATCTCGTGGATGCCTATTCGCTTTGTCCGAGCAGAGGAAGGCTCCTGCACACCGGCATTTTCCTTGGGCTTCCCCGGAAGCTCGATCTCCACATAGCCGTCCCTGCAGATGGGAAGATAAAGCTGGGATATCTGATAATTCTGGGGATTGTCCGGGTAAAAATAATTCTTTCTGTCAAATCGGCAAAAGCGCAGAATGCTGCAGTTTACAGCAAGCCCCACCGACACCGCATATTCCAGCACCTTCCGGTTCAGCACAGGGAGGGTTCCCGGCATACCCAGGCATATGGGGCACGTATGGGAATTGGGTCTGTCCCCGAACGCCGTGGAGCACCCGCAGAATATCTTGGTTTCCGTGGCCAGCTCCACATGCACCTCCAGTCCTATGACAGTTTCATATTCCTTCGCCATCCGCCCTTCCCTCCCGCTCCTCTCAGCGCCATGCCTTTACAGTTTATGACAGTACCATCATCCATTCCCTGCTGTTCTTCCAGAGTCCTTGTCTCCACAGCTCCCGGCAGCCCGGTCACCCATCCCTCCCGCTCCTCTCAGCATCCATGTCTCCACAGCTCCCGGCAGCCCGGTC
Source organism: uncultured bacterium (assembly GCA_947565325.1). Classification (GTDB taxonomy): domain Bacteria; phylum Bacillota; class Clostridia; order Lachnospirales; family Lachnospiraceae; genus Acetatifactor. The sequence goes on along the minus strand of CANOFQ010000223.1, from coordinate 2,289 downwards.
ATCCCTTCCCGCAGCCTTCCCTCCTGACAGAATCAGGCGCAGACTCCCGGATTTTTCTGCACTGCTCATAGGTATATGCGACCTGCAGCAGCTTCCTCTCCTGAAAGCAGTCCCCGATGAGCTGCAGGCCTATAGGCAGGCCTGTTCTGCTGGTCCCGCAGGGGACACTGACAGCAGGAAGCCCCGCCAGATTCACGGATACCGTATAGGCATCCCCAAGATACATTTTCAGGGGATCCTTCAGGCTTTCCCCCAGTCTGGGAGCCGGGGAGGGCGCAACCGGTCCCAAAATACAGTCGTATCTGGAAAATGCCTTGTCAAAGGCTCCCTTGATCATGGCCTTCACCTTCAGGGCCTTCAGGTAATAGGCACCATAATAGCCGGAGCTCAGGACAAAGCCCCCCAGCATGATACGGCGCTTCACCTCTGCCCCGAACCCTTCCGAACGGGTCTTCTTATACATTCGATGCAGATCCCCTCCCCCATTTCCCGCACGGTAGCCATACTTGATGCCGTCGAAGCGCTCCAGATTGGAGCTGGCTTCTGCACATGCGACGGTATAATAGGCAGGAACAGCGTACTCTGCCAGACCCAGCTCAAAATCTTCCACCACTGCGCCCTCCTCCCTCAGGAGCTCCGCAGCCCCAAGCAGGGCATCCCTTACCTCCCCGTCAAGCCCCTCTCCCAAATAATCTCCGGGCAGCCCGATGCGCATGCCTTTCACATCCCTTTTCAGCGATGCGGACAGCCCCCCGGATGCAACTCGGTGTCCCTCTCCTGCCGGAAAGCCCGTCCACGGCTGCTCCTGCCCGACCCGGCTTCCCACATACGTGGAATCCGACGCAGGGACAGCACCGGCGATAAGCTCCAGAACTGCCGCACAGTCTTCCACGTTCCTGCATATAGGCCCCACCTGATCCAGCGACGAGGCATATGCCACAAGGCCGTATCTGGACACTCTCCCATAGGTAGGCTTCATCCCTACCACGCCGCAATGGGCCGCCGGCTGCCGAACGGAGCCTCCTGTATCGGAGCCCAGCGCAAAAAAACATTCTCCCGCCGCAACGGCGGCCGCAGAACCTCCTGAAGAGCCTCCCGGCACATGATCCGGATTCCATGGATTGTGCGTGGGTCCATAGAAAGAGGTCTCCGTGGTAGAGCCCATGGCGAACTCGTCCAGATTGGTCTTGCCCACCAGAACTGCTCCCGCTCTCTCCAGACCCAGCACCGCATCTGCGGAATAGGGGGGCACGAAGCACCCTAACATCCGGGATGCGCAGGTGGTCCGTATTCCCTTTGTACAGAGGTTGTCCTTCACCGCCATGGGCACTCCTGCCAGAGGCCCCAGCAGCCTGCCTGCCTCTATCCCTTTCTGTACCTCCTGCGCCCTTTCGAGAGCCTCTTCCTTGTCTAATGTTATATAGCAGTTCAAGCTGCTTTCCTTTTCCTCTACCTGCTCCAGCACGGCCCTCATGGCCTCCACTGCCGTGGTCCTGCCCTCTCTGATCGCCCTGCCCAGCTCCACTGCCGAAAGGGTTAATGGATTCATAGCGCCTCTTTTCCGCAGAAGCTGCCCTCTGCGCCGTCTGCCAAATCTTCTTTTGCATCCCCTTACATGTGTGCACCGCTCCAAGGTTCCGTTCTGAAGCCCGGCTGCCTTCCCGTCCTATATCCCCATCAGAGCCTTCTTCTGAATTTCCCTCACAGGACTCTGGGAACCGCAAACATATTGTCTCTCCTATAGGGCGCATTCCGCAGCAGATCTGCGCTCTCGTCGCCGTTGGAGACCACATCCTCCCGGAACACGTTCTGTATCGGAAGGACATGGCACATGGGCTCAGTCCCCTCCGTGTCCAGCTCGTTGAGCTTATCCACATAGGCCAGCATCCGCCCTATATCCTTTTTAGCCTGCGCTCTCTCCTCTTCGGAAAGCTCCAGCTTTGTCAGGATACCTATATATTCAACCATTTCGTCGCTGATGCCCTTCTGCCTAGTCACCGCCTCCATTACCTCTGTCCTCCCTATGCTGCCTGTCCATGCCGTGATATCTTGTCCATGCTGTCCTGCCCGCCCATCTGTCCTATCTTGCCCGTGCTGTCCTGCCGTCCTGTCTGCCCTATCTTGCCCGTGCTGTCCTGCCCGCCCTCGCAACCTCTCATCCGGCCCAGAACAGTTCTCTTTACGGGCGGAGCTGCCTCCGTTCAATACACTGGTTTCAGCCCTTCCCAGGCAGGCCCAAGGACAATGCTCCTGCCCCGGCATCCCTCTCTTTGCAGCTCAGAGACTCAG
>CANOFQ010000222.1 GCA_947565325.1 uncultured bacterium | reverse complement strand
GAAAGCGCCCGGAAGGATTTGCGGACGCATGGTTTTGCGGCCGAAAAGCCTTCCCTGACAAGGGCGCTTGGAGCGGAGAGACGGAACTGGAATAGGAGGACTTAGGATATGCTGAAGGGAATTCCAAAGATTCTGTCTCCGGAGCTGCTGAAGGTGCTCTGCGAGATGGGACATGGAGATAGGATTGTCATTGGCGACGGCAATTTTCCGGCGGAGTCCGTAGGAAAGAATGCCATCGTGGTCCGCATGGACGGGCACGGGGCCTGCGAGGTGCTGGAGGCGGTGCTGCAGGTCTTCCCGCTGGACACCTATGTGGAGCATCCGGTGGGTCTGATGAGGGTACTCCCGGGAGATCCGGTGGAGACGCCCATCTGGGAGTCTTATAAGGAATTGGTGGCAAAGGCGGATCCACGGGGAGAAAGCGCCGTAGGGCAGATGGAGAAGTCTGCCTTCTATGAGGAGGCAAGAGGCGCCTATGCCGTTATCGCCACGGGGGAGAGCGCCTTGTACGCCAATATCCTGCTACAGAAGGGCGTGGTGGCGTGAGAGGGCTGCCCTGGAGACCGGTCTGAAACAGCCGGGCATGAACTCCCGGCAGATGAGACCCCTTGACGTATTGCCTTGTTTTTGGAGGGCATATTAAAAGCAGCCCAAAAGCATTATAAGAGGTGCACAAAAAATCAAGTTGGATTTATGTATTTTTTACAAATTGCACTTTTTTTGAAATCGATTTCAAAAAAACCATTGACAAAAATAGTGAAATGAAATAAGCTAAAAACATGAGCCGGCTGCAAAGCCGACAATATAAAGGAGGAAAAAGTATGAAAAGAAAGTTGTTAAGTCTGGTGCTGAGTGCGGCGCTGGTGCTTTCTGTGGCGGCATGCGGAAACGATGATACGCCCGTGGATAACAGCGCCTCCACACCCCAGAGCAGTGAGCCCCAGCCTTCGGAGCAGGAGAAGTCCAGCGAGGCGGTTTCTTCTGAAGAGAGCAGCGAGGCGTCAGGGGGGGTAGCTACCGGTGAGCCTACCGTGATTCGTTTCGGTACGCACTGGGTTCCGGAGCTGGATCCCTACAATACGGACGATGTGACAGGCGAGTATACCATGGGCGAGCGGGAGCGTCAGGCGGCTCTGGCAGGACTGGCAGCCATCAAGGAAGCATACAATGTGGAGTTCGAGTTCCTGCAGTATCCCGTGGACGTGTCCTCGGATCTGATGACCAGCGTTCTGGCACAGGATCCCATCTGTGACCTGGCCCTGATGTGGGGCGGCGTGGAGCCTACCATTCTGGCTCAGAACGTGCTGCAGGATCTGAGTCCCTACACCAGCCTGTTCGAGGGCGACGAGGCCTCATGGCTGCTGAAGGGCTCTGTGTTCGACGGATATTATCTGCTGGGCTATGAGTTCGGCGAGACAAGCTTCCCTCTGATCGTGAACATGACCATGCTGGAGGCGGTGGACTCCCTGAAGGACGAGAACGGCAAGACCATCTATCCCACGGATCTGTTCAAGGAGGGCAAGTGGACATGGAGCACCTTCAAGGATTATCTGGGGAAGATCAAGGCATATTATTCCAATGTGGCTGCTCCCGACGGCGCATATTATGATTATGTGCAGGCCTATGAAACCGATTTCCGCTATGCGGCTCTGGGCGCTGTCCATGCCAACGGCGGAGCCATCTATGACGGCGGCGTGACTGCGGATTCCGAGGAGACCATCGAGGCCGTGGCTTACATTCAGGATCTGGTAGATCAGGAGCTTCTGACACCCTGCCATCTGCAGGACGATTTCACCCCCGAGTGGCTGAGGGGCGGCAATGACTTCGGAAAGGGAGCCACCGTGTTCACAGACTGCGGCGGCTGGATGATCGGCGGACATTCCACGGAGTGTGCTGCCAGAGGCGAGAGTATCGGCATCATTCCTTGGCCCATGCCGGACGACGCTACTGTTGACAGCGAGACCTATAGGCAGAGCACCAACGGCGGAAACAGCGTCGGCGTTCTGAAGGGTGTGAGCCCTGAGAAGACCGAGCTGGCCCTGAAGGCCTTCATTCTTTACTGGCAGACCTACCACAAGACCATAGCCGGCGTTGACACCATCGCAGAGTACCATGAGGCTGCGGCTCTGGATAAGCTGGCCGGATACGGCGTGGATCTGTATAACGAGACCTACGGCGACGACCTGATTGAGTGCTATACCTATATCATGAGCCACATGAGCACCAACTACGCCAACATGATGGGTCTGTGGGAGGATTACAATACCCATGATCAGTGGACGGAGATTCTGGGACAGTCCCTCTTCAAGGCACCGGGAATGAGCTCCTATGACGTGGCCATCAAGGCGAATCTGACCAACCTGACCAACAAGACGGACAGCATCGCAGCCGTTCTGAAGACGGAAGGCGTGCATGACAACCAGAAGCCTAACATCACCAAGGAAAAGGCGATTCTGGCAGCAGGCTCCGCCGATGTGGACTGGACGCAGTATTTCAGTGCAGAGGATGCAGTGGACGGCGTGATCGAGATCACGGCAGACAGCATCACGGTGAACGAAGGACTGGATCTGAATACCCCTGGCAAATATGAGAAGGCGGTGACGGCCAAGGCTGCCGACAAGTCCGGCAACGAGGCCAGCAGCGATCTGACGGTAATCGTATATGATGCAGACAATACCGAGGCTCCCACTGCTGCAGCGAAGGAAGAGCTTCCTACGGTTGCACTGAACACGGAGACATCCGGCATCAATTGGAGCGATTTCCTTGAGTCGGCTCAGGATGCTGACGGAGTGGATGTAAAGGACAATGTGACTGCGGATCTGTCCACCCTTGACACCACCACGCCGGGAGAGTACGACGTGACTCTGACCGTGACGGATTATGCGGGCAACACGGCGGAAATCACCGTGAAGGTGAGTGTAGTATCCGAATAACGCCGAAGCCGCAGGATGGCTGACAGCAAAATTACGGGCAGGAAGCAGGATGTTTCCTGCCCGATTTTTGACAGTTTTTTGCGGATCAGGGAGGCTTTTCGGAGCGGAATCTTTGATGTGAAGCTTTCAGGGCAAAGTCAGGATACATAGAGTGGAGAGGGGCAGGCTTATATGAAATCGTTCAATAAGACTAAGACAATAGTATGTATCGCCGTGGCGGCCGTGCTGCTCCTGATTCTGGGAATTATGCTGGCAAAGAGCGGCAGGCAGCAGGGAAATGCGGTTCCACAGTACGGCGAGATCTCCTATGAGGAGAGCTATCAGCGATATTTGACAGAGAACGGCTATGACGGCACGCTGTCCGAGGATATCGTGGAGATCGACATGACCGGATTCAAGGCCTCCGAGGACATGGAGGCATATTTTGGAGAGGAGGGCGTGGTCACCGAGGACAGCGGTAAGATCACATGGAACTTCAAGGTGCAGACCGCAGGCTTCTACAATCTGGAGCTGGGCTACATCGCACTTCCCGGAACCACCTCCGACATTCAGAGAAAGATCTACATCGACGGGGAGATACCCTACGATGCGCTGTCTCAGGTGGTGTTCAGCAGATATTGGACGGACGAGGACATCAGGGTGAAGAACGGCAATGAGATTCGCCCTAAGAGTCATGAGGTATATTCCAGAAACACATGGTTCGTCGAGGATTACCAGAGACGCAACAACGAGCCTTTGATCTTCTATCTGGAGGCGGGCTCCCATTCCATCACCTTCGAGGTGATCAAGGAGCCGATTGAGTTCACTTCCCTGACCTTCAGGGCCAGCGAGCCGGTTCCTGCCTATCAAGATGCAATTGCGGAGCTGAAGAGTACATATGCGGTCTATGAGGGCCAGGCCCTGATCGGTCAGGCGGAGCGCAGGGAAGGTGTGACTGCGGACATTGTCAAGAGCTCTTCGGCCATCAACATACAGAAAAACTATTCTGACAGTGCGCTGGAGCCCTATCACCCCTATCATATCCTATACAACACCATCGGTGCCGGAAACTGGTCCAAGCCCGGCGATTCCGTCACATGGGTGCTGGAGGTGGAGAAGGAGGGGCTGTATGAGCTGACCTTCAAGGGCAGGCAGAACAGGAATCGGGGCGTCACCAGCTGCCGCCGTCTCTATGTCAACGGCAGGGTTCCCTATCAGGAAATGATGTCGGTGGGCTTCGGCTATCAGAACGAGATGAACAATTACACAGTAGCCGACGAGTCGGGAGAACCCTATCTTTTCTACCTGCAGGCGGGAAGGAACACGGTTACGCTGGAGAACGTCATGGGCCCCATGGGAGGCATCATCACCCGGGTGGAGGAGAGTCTCGGAGAGCTGAACAGCCTGTATCTGAAGGTGGTGCAGCTCACGGGGCAGGCTCCCAGCCGGTTCATAGACTATGAGATCGTCAAGAATATTCCGGAGTTTGTTTCCCTGATGGAGGAGCAGCACCAGAAACTGAGCGGCATCGTGGAGGAGATCGTGCAGATCACCGGGGAAAAGGGCGAGAACACCACCCTGCTGGAGAAGATGGCCACGCAGGCGAAGCGGCTGGCGGAGGATCCGGAGGGCGTGACGGAGGAGCTGAACCAGCTCAAGAGCAACGTGTCCGCTCTGGGCACATGGCTGGTGAACGTGGCCGACATGCCGCTGGAGGTGGACTATCTGGCGCTGTCGGCACCGGAGGAGAAGCTGCCTGCTGCCACGGGCGGATTCTTTGAGGGCCTCTGGAACGGCACGGTAAGGTTCTTTGCCACCTTCGTGGTGAAGGACAGCCAGATTTCCGAGGAGACGGGAGGAGCAGATTCCATCAAGGTATGGCTGGCCTCCTACGGCAAGGAGCAGGCCCAGATCATCCAGAACATGATAGACGAGGACTTTGCCCCTAATGCAGGCATTTCGGTGAACCTGCAGCTGATTCCTGTAGACGTGGTGCTGCGTGCCGCACTGGCGGGCAACGGGCCGGATGTGGTCATCGGTCTCGGTCAGGGAACCCTTCAGGATTTTGCCATGAGAAACGCCGTCGTGGAGCTTTCCGGGCTGGAGGGCTTTGGGGACGTGACGGAACGCTTCTACCAGAGCACTCTGGATTCGGCCTCTTTTCAGGGCGGCGTCTACGGGGTGCCGGAGCAGGCCACCTTCATGATGATGTTCGTCAGGGACGACATTCTGGAGGAGCTCGGGCTGCAGGTGCCTCAGACATGGACCCAGCTTCTGGAGATGATTCCCGAGCTGCAGAAGAATAATTACAACATTTATATCCCTAACGTGCAGCAGACGGAGAATTCGCTGATCGGCACGTCCATTGACTATAATATGCATCTGTATCAGTCCATGGTCCTCCAGAACGGAGGGGACGTTTATCTGGGAGAGGGCAACGATTACGGCATCGAGAGCGGTCTGGCTTCGGACGAGGCTATGATAGCCTTCAAGAGTTACACTGATTTCTTCACAAGCTACGGGCTGGACGTGCAGCTGGACTTCGCCAACAGATTCCGTACCGGAGAGGTGCCCGTGGGCGTGATCAACTATACCATGTTCAATGCTCTGGAGATCTTCGCACCGGAGATCAAGGGGCTGTGGAGCTTCCATCCCATGCCTGGAACGTTGCAGGAGGACGGCACCATCGACAGTACCTTCGTGGTGGACACCACCCAGTCGGTAATCATGAGCGCCACCTCCAGCGTGGAGGAATCCTGGGAGTTCCTGAAGTGGTGGAGCAGCACGGAGACTCAGCTGGAATTTGCAAACTCTCTGGAGGCCCTGATGGGAACCAGCGCCAGATATGCGGCGGCGGATCCGGAGGTGCTCAAGCAGCTTCCATGGAGCAACAAGGAACTGGAAAGCCTCTTGGGTCAGTTTGAGGATACTGCTGGTATTCCGGCGGTGCCCGGCAACTACATGACCACCCGTATGGTGCAGTACGCCTTTAATGACGTAGTGGCGGAGCACGCCAATCCCAGAGAGACCTTGTATCTCAATATCAAGGACATCAACGAGGAGCTTATGCGCAAGCGCAGGGAGCTGCATCTGACGACTCTGAATTCGGCTGAAGGGAGGCAGTAAGATGGCTGGAGAAAAAGCCTATAAGGAATCTTTCGCCGTTATCTGGCGGAAGCACAAATACAAATATCTGATGATCGCACCCTTTGG
>CANOFQ010000221.1 GCA_947565325.1 uncultured bacterium | reverse complement strand
GACCGTTGAAATAGGATATCTCCAAGTCGGAATTCACAAAGCTCAGCCGCAACGTAGGGGACTCGTCCCCGAAATTGAAGGAATAGATTCCGTTGCTGTCGCTGTACACCATGTCGGAGTTAAGCCCCTCCATCATGGTGTTGAAGCCCCTGCCCGCCATGAAGCCCGGAAGAGGCCTGCCCTCACTTACCGTATTTGCGGCAGGGTCAAAGATGGCTACATACTCCTTGCTCCAGTCGTCCTCATAATACAGAACCATAAAGGTACCGTCCGCCTTGGGAACAATGCGGTCGTAATTGTCGAAAATCTTCGTCACGTCCTCTGCCAGAGGCTTCTTGCCGGAGGCATTTCCCTCCCCGTCCACCGTGAGCACACTGAAATTCTCTCCCGAAAGAAGCAGATGCACGCTGCCGTCCTCGCTGGCCACCATGGCATAGATGCCTACCCACTCATCCTCCTTGTCGGGATCCTTCAGCACCAGCTCCGTCTCTTTAATCTGCTTTCCGTCCTCACTGTTCCACTTGCAGAAATAATATTTCTGTATAGAATAGTACTCCTCGCCATAGCTCTCGTAGTTGTAGGTCTTGATGCCGTAGACGTTCCCGTCAGGGGCAATCTGGAATTCACTGTAATAAGTGTTTTCCCAGAAATCATCGCCCATGGAATCGTCTATGGGGTACTCATCAGCCGAGCCGAGATCGTCGTCCGCCGGTGTGTCATCGCCCTCCGTGGCATCCTCACCCTCCGATGCATCGTCGTCCTCTGAAGTATCCTCCGAGTCTGCATCCTCCTCGTCATCCTCAGGAACGGCAGGCGGCGTAGTCGTAGTCGCCGTTCTGGGCATGGGGACGGCACCGCCGCCACCCATCGTGTTCTCCTGCTTGGGGATATCCAGCTTCACCACCTGCATATCCGAGCCGTCCTCCTTCATGGAGACCACCCGGATGTCCCTCTCGTCGCTCTCCGAGCTCCAGTGCTCCAGCTGCAGGATCATATAGATCCTTCCGTTCCTGCGGCAGGTTGATGTGACATTCATGTAATCAGCTTCCATGTCCGGAAAGCTGATCTCCTGAAAGGTGCTCACGCCCTCCTTGGCCAGTGCGCTATTGGCGTTCTTGTCACCGCCGCAGGCGCTCAGGCCCAGAGTCATCACCGCAGCCAGAGCAAATACAGCCGCTCTCTTCCACCAGTTCTTTTTCATAATCCTCCTCCCCGCCCGCTCCTGCAGGCAATTCCACCTATCTATTATTCGTCAGGGAAACCCTTGCCGATTCGTTTCCGCTTCCGCCGCCCGGGACGCTTTTTCTCCTGCGCTTCCTCGTCCTCGAACTCGCTTAAGAACTCCAGCTTGGCCTCTTCATCACTGTCACCGCTGGTTTTTCTGGCCCGGCCGTTCCCACGTTCTTTCTTCTGCTTTTCTTTCTTTTCTCTATTTTCCTTCTTCTCTTTCTGTTCCTTCTTTTCCCTCTTCTCTTCCCGCTTCTGTGTCTTCCGTTCCTTTTTCTCCGGTCCGGACAAGCTGCCCTTTCTCGTCCGCCGTCTCTCGATGCTGCGCTCTGTCTTGTCCTTCAGCTTAAGCACCTTGTCCTTTATGGTCCAGCCCTTGTGCCTCCACCAGATAAAGAAGAACACCACCGCCAGCACAGAAGGATACAGCAGGAACAGAAGCTCGAACAGCGTCACCACCGCCAGAATATCCTCATATCCTCTGGCGATATTTTCCCAATAGGGATAGATGATGGCCTTCCCGTTCATGGAGCGGGTGCCGAACTGTGTAAGGAGCTTCAATCTGGACACGAAGGAATACCGCTGGCTGTTCTCCACCACCTCGGTGTTTTTCTCGTCAGAGCCCAGATTCTCCTGTATGTATTTTTTGGCGAAGCCGGTGACGGGATCCGGCATCACGATCTCATAATGATTTATCCCGTTGTTTCTTCCCAGCTCGCTCAGTGTCCGATAGGAGACGTACACCAGCGTGGAATCCAGCCCTGCCGCCTCTTCCAGCCGCCCTGCGGGCCTCTCCACCACCCCTGTGACGATCAGGGGAGTCTTGTTCACATAGACCGTCATCCCTGCGATATCGTTGGAGCCGAAAAGCTGCCACGCCGCATCTTCATCAAGGACACAATAGTCCTGCATCAGGTCGTTCCCTGAAAAATAAGAGCCGTAAAGCAGCTGCAGCGGATGGAACAGAAAATAATCTCCTCCGATGCCCACCGCATCCGCCGTAATGCTGGTCTTGTCGCTGGAAAGAGTCAGCGTGCCGTCTGCGCTATAGGCGTCTGCCCAGAGCCTGGCTCCCGGATTCTCCGACTCCTGCACCACGGAGGCATCTGTCAGCGCCTGATCGATGCCGTGCTCGAACTCGATGAGCCGATCCTCCGTGATGCGAGCGTTCACGGAGAAAAAGCAGCTGACCTGCGCCGCATCTCCGTTGCTGCTCCACCTTTCCGCAGCCGTCTGGGACAGCTGGCTGCCGCCCAGACGGTGTGCCGTAAAAAGCAGGATCAGGAATATCACAAAGGAAATGCCCCCGCTTATACCCAATACTATCTTCTTCATCAACCTACCTCATTTCCGCCCGGCTAAGGTCAGTTGGCCAGCCTGATCAGTTTTCCCGCCTCCACAGGCTTCGTGGAGGTGGTGATGACGAACTCATAACCGTACAGCGCTCCGCTGATGGCAGACCGGGTATCGTCGCTTGCCAGTACCTCTACATCCACCCTGCTGGCAGTGTATCTGGTTCCCAGAGGGCTGCTCTTGGACTCCACGATCAGAATGAACTTGCCGTTGTTGTCCTCCCGGATGGCGCTGTTGGGCACGATCAGGTCATAGTTGGCGCTCTTCTGCCCCACGGAGAGGCTCAGTGTCTCGCCCGGGGTCACGTCGTCTCCCACCACGTCGAAGGTCAGCATCTTCTTCTGGCCGGGATCGTTCTTGTCAGGCTTGATGCTTGCCAGCGTCACCTTCATATCCTGATGTCTCCATGAGTTCGCCACCTCCGCCTGATCCCCCACGGACAGACGTCTGGCCTGCTCGTTGGTCACGGAGAAGCTCAGGGTATAGCCCTTCCCCTCCGGCTGCATCACCACCACGGGAACGTCCGGGCTGGTGTTGTTGCCCGATGTCACATTGATGGCCGTGACAGTGCCTGAGATAGGGGCCGTGATGGTGGCTCCCATGTCCTTGGCCATCTGTTCGTCCACCGCCGTCTGGGCCTTCTCCACCTTGGCCTGTGCGTCCTTTATGGTGTCCAGATACCGGTCGAGGCCCAGTATGTTGGAAATATCCTTCAGGAGAGTCTGAAGCAGCTCATCCGTGTCATCCCTCTGTTTCTTCTTCTCGTCCACCTGCTTCTGTATCCCGTACAGCTCCAGCTCGTAGGAGGCTTTCTGGTTGGCAAGGTTGGCATGGACGGTGCTGCCCTTTCTGGCGTTGTCCTCATTCACCGCATTGTTACGGTCCCTCAGGGCATTATTGTAAACCTGATTCGCATTGGCCAGATTCTGGGCCGCCTCGTCCAGCTTTCTCTTCATGTCATCCCTTGTGGCCGTCAGCCCCGGAATTCTGTCTGCGGCATTGCCGCCGCTGACCGATGCCTCATGCTGTGCGTCCTCCAGTGCCTTCTGGGCATTGTCGTAATTGGTCTGAGCCGCATTGTACGCATTCTCTGCGCCGGTCTTGGCTCCCTCCGCATTCTTCAGCGCCTGCTCCGCCGCAGGGACTCTGGCGGACGCCGCACTGTCGATACTGTTCTCATAGGAGTCCTGCCTGTTTATGTCCTCGATCAGGCTCTGAAGCTCCGCCGCCCTGTCCTCCAGCGGCTTCATCTCGTTCTCCAGATTCTTGATCGCATTCTGATAATTGTTGATCTGCCTTCGGTAAGCCTGTGCGGACACGCCCTTGTTCGCCGCATAGACGTCCGTGGCCGTCACTTCTCCCTTCAACAAGGCCTCGTCGTAAGCGTCCTGCGCCTGCTCCAGCTCCTTCTGGGCCGCCTCCAGAGCCTCCTGCGCAGCCTTGATCTCCTCGCTCTCGGCATCCTCCAGATACATCAATATGGTTCCCTTCTCCACCGTGTCTCCCACACGGATTTCCACGCCGGACACCTTCCTTGACTGCTTCACCTTCACCTCATAAGGGTCGCCGCTCTCCACCGGGCCGGTTCCACGAATCTTCGCCGTGATCGTCCCGGAGGACACATACTGGGTGGCCACCTCCGGCAGTGAATAGTTCAGGATCGTCTGGGAGAAAAAGGTCAGGACAAGCATCACCGACAGGAACACGATGGCAGCCGTCTTCACCCATTCTCTTCTTTTCTTACCGTTCTCGTTCATCACTCCATACCTCTCCTCATTTTTTTGCCTTGTCTTTTTCCTTCTTGTATATTTATTCTTTACCTATGCCCCTGCTTATCTCTGTATTTCTATATTCCCTATCTATCCCTAATCTTCTATCTCTTTTGTTTCTCTGTCTTTTTTGTTTCTCTGTCTTTTTTGTTTCTGCGTCTTCAAAATTGTTCTATCCCTTGATGCCGCCCTGATAGGTGATTCCGTCCACCAGATACTCCTCGCCGTACAAGAAGATCAGCAGACTGGGCACCATGTAGATGGTGGCCACCGCAAACGCCAGCCCGATCTCGCCTGCGTTGATCTTGCTCAGGAAAACCGACAGGGGATGGGTCTCCGGATCCGTCAGCAGGATCAGCGGCTGCTCCACCATGTTCCAGTAATCTATGAATACCAGAATGGCGGCCGAGCATATGGCACCCTTGCACAAGGGCAGGCAGATCCTCCGATAGATCTGCCACTCCCCCGCCCCGTCGATCTGGGCCGCCTCCATCACCGAATCCGGTATCCTGCGCATGAATTTGGTCAGCAGGTACACCGCAAAGGGAGAGACGATGCCCGGCAGCCAGATGGCCCATTTGGTGTCCAGGATGTTCAGCCAGTCGCTGACCAGATAGTTGGGCACCAGCGTCACCTGATAGGGCATAAGCATCAGAATGATATATGCAAAGAAGATGATCTCGCGGATCCTTCCTCTGTATCTGGCAAAGCCGTAGGAGGCCAGAGACGCCACTACCAGCTGAAAGAGCACGATGGGCCCCACCAGTATCACGGAGTTCCAGAACTTCAGCAGATATTCCGGGCTCTTGAACAGCACCGTGCTGTACTGGCTGAAGCTCACCATGTCTGGAATGAACTTCAGGTTCACCCTCTCCGATATGTACACCTTGCCGCCGTTGGCGTCCGTGGCGAACACCGTCCCGTAATTGGATGCGATCTCCGAAGCCGACATAAAGGAATTCGTGATGGTCAGTACGATGGGCATCAGGAACAAAAATGCGAAAAAGCCTGCAAAAACCGTGCCTGCGGCAATTTTAGCCATCTGTACCCTTTTTCTGTGTCTGGCCGCCTGCCGGTCCCTGTATACCGGATCCTTGTGAGACGACGGCGCTCTCTTCTCTCTCTCTTTTTTCACTTTCACACCTACCCTGCCCGCCGGGAACGGGCGTTTCTTTCATCCTTTTCTAAACCTTCTATGCCTAAATCTTCTATTCCTATTTCTAAATCTTCTATTTCTTAACCTTCCACGTCCTTGCCGAACCTGTTCTCCGCAATGAAAAGTATGCCGATGATCACGATCATCACCAGAGACATCAGAATAGCCGCCGACGACAAGAATGCATAATCCAGCTGCTTGAACTTGTTGTTCATGAAATGCTGGAGCGTATAGATGGAATCGTAAGGATAGTCTGTGGTTAGCAGATATACCTCACGGAAAATCTTGAAGGAATTGATCAGGGACATGATCGTCACGAACAGCAGCGTGGACGACAGATACCTGATTTTAATATGGAAGAAGGTCTGCAGCGGCGTGGCACTCTCCATTCTCGCCACCTCCAGAATGTCCTTGGGGATACTGGCAAGGGCCGCCATGAACAAGATCATGTTGTATCCCAGATTCTTCCACAAGAACAGTATAACAATAACTACAAGAGCATAGTCTGATTTGAACCAGTCTATCTTGCTGCCGCCGAAGGTGGTGAGCACCTCGTTCACGGCCCCGTTATAATGGAAAAGCACCTGCCAGATCAGCACGATGGAAGCCACCGGCACCATCATGGGACTCAGGAAAAA
>CANOFQ010000220.1 GCA_947565325.1 uncultured bacterium | reverse complement strand
AAATAACTTAAAAGTAAGAATAATTTTGAAGTTAAGAAATTCGGATCATACTGGCAGAAAACATCAGCGGCAGAATCTTTGATGACATATATCAATATGGACTTTGAGGGGCTGCAGGAAACGATTGTGCGGCTGATAGCCGGGGAAGAGATGGAGGTCAGAACCGGCAGGTTTGAAAATGATTTCGAGACCTTCAGAAGCAGGGATGATGTGCTGACGCTTCTCATCCATCTGGGTTATCTGACATGGCATGGGGAAAATGGGACGGCGCATATTCCGAATGAAGAGGTGCGGACCGCATTTGAGGAAATTCTTGAGGACGTGGGAGCAGGCCGAAAGTGGGTAGAACTGATGGGACGTTCCCGAAAGCTTTTGGAGGACACTGTTGCGGGAAATGAGGAGGCGGTGGCAAGGGCGATAGAGGAGATACGTGATACGCAGTATGCTCCCACATACTACAATGATGAACAAGCATTGCGGTATGTGATTAAGTTTGCGTATATTGCCGCCATAGACCAGTATCTGAAGGTCGAAGAGCTGCCGTCTGGCAGGGGGATCGCAGATGTGGTGTATCTGCCGAAGCGAAGATCGCTGCTCCCGGTGCTGGTGATCGAGCTGAAATGGAACAAGTCCTCCGAGGGCGCTGTGGAGCAGATTAGAAAAAGAAATTACCCCGCAGCATTAAACGACTACGGGGGAGAGATTGCGCTGGTCGGAATCAATTATGACACAAAGACAAAAGAGCATAGCTGCGTGATTGAGAGGATATGATATAAGAGGGAACTTGATGAATTTGGCGAAAAGAAAGACGGGCACAAGAAGAGGGACATATGCCGGACAGCCATCAGGTCTGCCGCATACATCCCTCTCCTTTTTGCCTTTTGCTTTGAGGCCCTTCCTCAGAAGGTATACTCTCTGGACGGGCGGTAGTAATGTGTCTGGAGCTGTCTGTCTACATTATAGGTCACAAGATAGACTTCTTCAGGACAATCAGTCCCTGCCGCCTGCTCCGGTATCGCACATAAGGAAGGAGACTTGGGATTTTCAGGCTGTCTCTGTCTGGAATTTCCGTTCTCCTGCCTCAGCCTCAGCGCTCTGGCTACCATTTGAACCGGGTACACTTTGAAATTGCTCTGAATTCCGTTTGCTGCGTCAATCCCTCCTTGGATGTGTATTTCAACAGTGCCACATCGTTTCTTCTTATTACATATATCGGCTTAACATGCAAAATAATTTAGCAAGCGAACAGATAATTGAAAGAGGAACAGGAAATTATCAGACAATAGGCGGCTCACAAGCGGCAGATAATAGACAACAATTGACAGATAACAAGCAGACAATAGATGATTGGCAGCCAAAGGATAATCGGAGAATAACTGGGTGATAATAATGTGGAGCAATGCGGCAAGGAACCTGCAATTCTAAAATAAGTATAAAATCATCAAACGGGGCACAAAGTGAGAAAACAGAAGAAAACAAGAGAAAACAAGAGTAAACGTGAGACAGTTGGACATGGACTTTCCTGAATATATTTGCAAAGACTTACATATAAAACTATTATATGTTTTAGCGATTAGCACTCATATTAACGGAGTGCTAACAAAGCCAAATTGAATATCAAATTGAACAACAGGAGGCAAGGCTATGAAATTAGTACCTTTGGGCGACAGAGTCGTATTAAAGCAGTTGGTTGCAGAAGAGACCACCAAGTCGGGAATCGTTCTTCCCGGACAGAACAAGGAGAAACCCCAGCAGGCTGAGGTGGTTGCAGTAGGCCCCGGCGGCGTGGTGGACGGCAAGGAAGTCAAGATGGAGGTAAAGGTAGGCGACAACGTGATCTATTCCAAGTACGCCGGCACGGAAGTGAAGCTGGATGAGGAAGAGTTCATCGTGGTTAAGCAGAACGACATTCTGGCAGTAATCGAGAACTGAGGCCCGACGGCGCTCTGATCGGAACCGAAAACTGAGGCCCGGTGACGATCTGATCGGAACCGAAAACTGAGGCCCGGCAACGATCAGACTGAAACCGAGAACTGAGGCCCGGCGGCGCTCTGGCTGGAACCGAAAACTGAAGCCCGGCGACGATCAGACTGAAACCAAGAACCAAAGGGCGGCGACGATCAGACTGCAATCGAGAATAGGAAGTATAGGATAAACAGAAATCAGGCTTAGAAAATATTATATCATATGGAGGCATGACAATCATGGCAAAAGAGATTAAATACGGTGCGGAAGCCCGTGCGGCATTAGAGTCCGGTGTCAACCAGCTGTCAGACACCGTGAGAGTGACCCTTGGACCCAAGGGCAGGAACGTGGTGCTGGATAAGTCCTTCGGCGCTCCTCTGATCACCAATGACGGTGTGACCATCGCAAAGGAGATCGAGCTGGCGGATGCTTTCGAGAACATGGGCGCCCAGCTGGTGAAGGAGGTTGCCACCAAGACCAACGACGTGGCAGGTGACGGCACCACCACGGCTACTGTTCTGGCACAGGCAATGGTGAACGCCGGAATCAAGAATCTGGCGGCGGGCGCAAACCCCATCATCCTGAGAAAGGGCATGAAGAAGGCAACCGAGTGTGCAGTGGATGCCATCTCCAAGATGAGCCAGAAGGTGAACGGCAAGGAGCATATCGCAAGGGTTGCGGCCATCTCCGCAGGAGACGACGAGGTGGGCCAGTTGGTGGCGGATGCCATGGAGAAGGTCAGCGGGGACGGTGTTATCACCATCGAGGAGTCCAAGACCATGCAGACCGAGCTGGATCTGGTGGAAGGCATGCAGTTCGACAGAGGCTATATCTCTGCTTACATGGCTACCGACATGGACAAGATGGAGGCGACTCTTGAGAATCCCTGCATTCTGATCACCGACAAGAAGATTTCGAATATTCAGGAGATCCTGCCTCTGCTGGAGCAGATCGTACAGTCCGGCGCAAAGCTGCTGATCATCGCCGAGGACGTGGAGGGCGAGGCCCTGACCACGCTGATCGTGAACAAGCTGCGGGGCACCTTCAACGTAGTGGCCGTAAAGGCTCCCGGCTACGGCGACAGAAGGAAGGATATGCTGCAGGATATCGCCATCCTTACCGGCGGTACCGTGATCAGCTCCGACCTTGGCTATGAGCTGAAGGATACCACTCTGGACATGCTGGGACATGCCAAGTCCGTGAAGGTTCAGAAGGAGAACACCGTCATCGTGGACGGAGAGGGCGAGAAGGACGAGATTCAGGCCCGCATCGCTCAGATCAAGAAGCAGATTGAGGAGACCACCTCCGACTTCGACAGAGAGAAGCTGCAGGAGAGGCTTGCCAAGCTGGCCGGCGGCGTTGCCGTTATCCGGGTGGGCGCTGCTACCGAGACCGAGATGAAGGAGGCCAAGCTGCGCATGGAGGACGCTCTGGCAGCTACCAGAGCAGCAGTGGAGGAAGGCATCATCTGTGGCGGCGGCTCCGCTTATATCCATGCTGCAAAGGAAGTGGTGAAGCTGGCTGAGAGTCTGGAAGGCGATGAGAAGACCGGTGCAAGCATCGTGCTGAAGGCTCTGGAGGCTCCTCTGTACCACATCGCCGCAAACGCAGGTCTGGAGGGCAGCGTGATCATCAACAAGGTGAGAGAGTCCGGTGAGGGCGTGGGCTTCGACGTGCTGAAGGAAGAGTATGTGGACATGGTCAGCGCAGGTATCCTGGATCCTGCCAAGGTGACCAGAAGCGCTCTGCAGAACGCCACCAGCGTTGCCAGCACCCTGCTGACCACCGAGAGCGTGGTTGCGAACATCAAGGAGGAGACTCCCGCAATGCCTGCAGGCGCCGGCGGAATGGGCGGAATGATGTAAGAAGGCGAAAGCCGCAATGAACAGAAAAAGCCGCAATGAACAGAAAATGGAATAGGGCGGGCTGCAGAAGCGCTGCGGCCTGCCTGCATAAAAAGGCCGTCCCCAACGGGGCGGCTTTTTTGGCAGTGGAGAAACAGACGGATGCTTTGGCCTGTGGAGGCCGGAATTCTGCGGATGCCGGGAGGGACAAAGCGGAGATGTGCATTGAGAAGAGAATGACATAGGAGATGATCAGGGGAGGTGCAACGGCCATGAACAGATTTGAATATGTGGTGGCGGAGATTGACGGAGACTACGCCCGTCTGAGGCGCATTGACGAAGAGACGGAGGAACTGAAGCTGGTGGCAAGGGCGCTGCTGCCGCCGGAGATAACGGAGGGGACGAAGCTCTTGTATGAATGGATGAGCTATAGTGTCATGGAATGATATATTTACCTCTTATGACAGAATCCGTACCTCTTGCGCAGAGCCTATTTACATATGCCGGATTTCCTGTATACTGAGTACATAGCCTCATGGAGGGCAGCCCGGGGGGACTCGAAGGCCGGAGAAAGAGACGGTGTCTGATCAAAGGCCGCCAGAGCGCAATGGCAGGCAGAGGACGGCTGACACAAAGGCCGCCGACGCAGAGCGTCAGGCAAAAGGCCCTCGAGGCAGGACAGACGGCATCAGGCCCCAGACACCAGGCTGTGGATACATGACCGCCGGGGCAGCAGAGGAAACGGTATGAAGATAAAGATTGAAATCGAGGAAGGGCTGGAAGAGGAAGAAGTCATTATTCGGTGTGGCAGCTTGAACGACTCTGTGGTCAGCCTGCAGAATTATATATCGAAGCAGGGCGGAGGAAAGAGATGCCTTTCTCTGAGAAACGGGGAGAAGCTGTTCTATGTCCCCATGGAGGAGATCTATTTCTTCGAGACGGAGGGAAGAGAGATCCGGGCCCATACGGCGGACGGGCTTTTCTCCTGCGACTATAAGCTTTATGAGCTGGAGGAGCTGCTGCCGGGCAGTTTCATGAGAATTTCCAAGTCTTCTATCGCCAATCTGGACTGCGTCTATTCTATTGCGAAGAACCTGACTGCCTCCAGCGTGATGGAATTCAGGGGAAGCAGCAAAAAGACGCTGGTGTCCCGGTCCTACTATAGGGCCGTGACGGAAAGGCTCAATGCCAGAAAGCTGGGGCTGTGACGGGCAAGGGATTTAGAAACCATATAAAAGAAGCAGGCAAATAACGGCATGAGGATTCGTGCAGAAAAGAGGTAAAGAATATGTTTGGAGGAAAAAAGAGTGTTTTCTGGGGGATCGTGCTTCTGGTGCTGGCAGCGTCCCTGCTGGCCGGCAGGCTGGGATATCTGGAGGGAATAGGCTTCTGGCCGGTTCTGCTCTCCGCTGTCCTTGTGGCGTTTCTGATCAACGGAATCGCAAAAGGAAAATTCGGGACCATTATGTTTTCTGTTGCATTCCTGATCATTATAAACGATGAAATGCTGCATCTGGAGGCGATTACGCCGTGGCCCGTGCTGGGAGCCGCCCTGCTGTGTACGATAGCACTGAAAATGCTGTTTCCCGGTTTTGAGCACTGGCGGTATAGGGTGATGGGGAAAAGCAAGGGAGGTGGGATCTATACCGGGCAGATCGGAGGCGTAGGGATGATTTACGACGGACAGAGCGGCAGCGGCCGTCAATATGAAAATATTTTCGGCTCGTCGGTAAAGTACATTTCCGGTGACGTCTCATATGTGAGCGTAGAGAATGTGTTCGGCTCCCTCTCGATTTATTTCATGGATGCCGTTCCTTCCGAAGGATCTGTAAACGTGCAGGTAGAATCGGTGTTTGGAAGCGTGGTCCTGTATGTCCCTGAAGAGTGGACCGTGCGGCTGAATGTGCAGAAGGTCTTTGCCTCCGCAGATGGTGCAGGGAGATGTAATCCGGACGGCATAAATGAGATGTGCGTGTCGGGAGAAGTGGTGTTCGGCGCAGTGAAGGTGATCTATGTATAAGACCCTGACCCGGATAAGCCGGAACCAGAATTTTGCCAGAATGGGTAGGATCACATTGTTGTAATTACGGTGGGCCATATGGATTCAATGCTCTTGTGTGCTGTGTTATGTGCATGAGGGCATTTTTTCTATGCGTTTTGCGGAAGCTGTATTGACAGCCGGAAACTACTGTGGTAGTGTATAGAAAGAGAAACTACTGCAGTAGTGTATAGGCAGAGAAAGCACTGCGGCAGCGCACAGACAGAAAAACTACTGCGGCATTGTGCATATAGGAAAGGTATCACGGTAGTGGAGGGCGGGGGTAGTGTCAAGTAGTCTATGAAAAACCGAGCCGAAAAAAATAGGCTCAAACGAA
>CANOFQ010000219.1 GCA_947565325.1 uncultured bacterium | reverse complement strand
AGCGGGGAATAAAGCAAGAGGAGCTAGCGACGGCACTGGAAGTGTCCCGGCAGACTATCGGGTCTCTGGAAAACGGACGGTACAACCCTTCCATTCTGCTGGCGTTTAAGATTGCACGTTATTTTGACATGAGCATCGAAGAGATTTTCATTTATGAGGAGGGTTAAGCCATGATGAAGAAGACTTTATTTTTTCTTGTGATAGGCATCTTGGGCCTTGTGCTGATTGTGTGCGCCATTGTTCTGCATGGCAAGGTGGCCAGCGCAGTGGACGGAACGCTGATGGGAATCGGAGCAGGACTCACGGGAATGGGAATTTCCATGTATAGTTTTTTCCGCTGGGAAAAGAAGGATCCGGCAAGGTGGAGGCAGTACGAAATCGAATCCAAGGATGAGCGGAATATTATCATTAAGCTCAGGGCAAAATCAGTCGCCGGAGATGTACTGCAGTGGACGGTAATGGCGGCCGCATGGGCAGCCATCTTCTTTGACGCCCCCTTGTGGACAGTGCTTACCGCCGTGGGCATTTTTTTGTCCAAGACAATTTTAGAGATGTGCCTCATGGCACGATACCAGAAAGAAATGTAAAAAGCGACTGTCTTTAGGGGCTTTCTCTATTAAAATCTTTACTTTGACACGCTACGGCGTTTGTAGCTGCTGTGGCAGCGTTCAGACAAAGAGCCCGGGAACACCGTCAAGAGCCAGAGCAAAAATATTTATGGAGTTCCCCGGCATCATCGGAAAAATACCGCTGACAACGGCAGCCTGAAGGCGCCGGTCAGCGGGGCCGGGCTCAGCACCTCGGTGCGGCCCCGCACATCAGCTCAATGATCTTCTTATCTGTCTCTTTCATGCCGTCATGGGCGAGACAGCATATATTGGAGATGGTATTCTCGATCCCCTTGCTCACCAGCCCGTCCCCTCCCTTGAACTGATTCCCTTCCTGATACATCTCAAAGCCCAGGATGCCCGCATCCACCGCCATGGCTATCTTTGCCGCACAGCTGGCCTTGGCCCCGTCACAGACTATCCCGCTGGTGATGGCAAGGGTGTTCACCACGGTATGGTTCACCACCTTCAGATCTCCCGTGAGCAGGTACGCAATTCCTGCACCGGCTCCGGCACCGGCGCTGATCGCACCGCAGTATGCCGAAAGCCTGCCGATTCCGCTCTTCAGGTGCAGGGTCACCAGATTGGAGACCAGAAGGGCGCGGTAGAGCTCCTCCTGGCTCTTCTTATAATGCTCCGCATAGACGATCACAGGCAGGCTGGCCGTCATTCCCTGATTGCCGCTGCCTGAATTGATCACCACGGGAAGCTCGCAGCCGCTCATTCGGGCGTCCGACCCTGCCGCCGCCATGGCCTTCGCCCGCTGCCTGACGCCGGCATCCTGATGCAGGAGTACCTTTCCGATTCTTGCACCGTAATCATTTTCCATTCCTTCCTTTGCAATGGCAGTATTATAATCAATCTGCCTCTGCAGGACAGCCGCCACATCTGACAGCCTGGCCTCATTGGCAAAAGCAAAGATATCTTCCACCTTAAGGAGATTGTAGTCATAATCCGTCTCCTTCCCGCAGGCAGTCTCCTCCCCGGCCCATATCCGTTGTCCGTCCCTCTGGATCTCAACCACGTTGGTATGTTCGTCCACGATATGAACCATGGCACTGTGCCTGCCGGCATAGGCCGTCACCTTCAGATCCAGAATATGGCCGCTCTCCAGCGCCTGAACCTGAAATCTGGTCTCTCTCAGATACTTTTCCAGCAGGCCGGTCTGTTCCTGCGTCACATCCGAAATCACCTCAAACCCCTGATCCTCCCTGCCGCAGAGGGCTCCTGCCGCAGCGGCGGCCTCGATGCCCCGAAGGCCTCCCGTATGAGGAACTATGACGCTCTTTACATTCTTTATAATGTTGCCGCTGGCCCATATTTCCATTGCATCCGGCATTTCCCCCAGAACGCTTCTGGCCTTGGCGGCACAGTACGCAATGGCAATGGGTTCCGTACAGCCCATTGCGGGAACCAGCTCCTGCTCCAATATTCCTACATATGTCCGATATGTCTTCTCCGATAAGCTCATCCCGACTCCTTTGTCCCTTCTGACAACTCTGCTTTCCTTGGCAGCTCCGTCCTCTTCCCTACGCAGTTCATTCGGCTATATACCTGCCTGTTACTCAGCTGTTCTGCCACAGACCCGGCCGTTACTCAACTATTCTACCATAGATCCGGCTATTGCTCAATAGAATCCGTCTCATAGGCCACATACTCATGGCTGAAATGATAGCCCAGCTTCTCCGCCAGCGCCACTGACCACTTATTCTGGGCATCCCAGCTGGGATACCACCCCCGCCGCAGACATTCCAGAATCAGCCTTGCACCGCATATGTAAGCCAGCCCCCTTCTGCGCCAGTCCTCTCTGGTATCGATCTCTACCTCTATGCCGCCCAGATAGCCCGCATAGGAGGACGCTCCTGAAATCGGCTCCCCGTCCTTCAGGATCACCGCCCCCAGCCCATACTCTCTGTACAGCTCATAATTCTCATACTGCGCCACCCAGTCTCTGCACCACGGGATTTCCCTGCACCGGAAGAACAGCTCCCGGTCCACCAGCTTCAGGCAGCACCCCTCCGGAAGCTCGGCGCAGGCCGCCCTCCTGAGTTTTTCCACATCAAAGATATCCGGCTCCTTCTTTATGGCATACCGCAGGACCTTTCTTTCTCTGCCGCTGTAGCACTCCTCTATGAGTCTCTCCCAATCCTTGTCCTGCGGCACCAGAATCCGAAAGTCCTGCCGGTACTCCTTTGGTCTATACCAAACAAGCTCCTTGTTCGGCAGTCCTGCGAAAAAGAAGAAATCCCCCAGCCGGATCATGGCAGACGCAGGCTGCTCCTCCCTGTCTGCATACAGCCTCCCCATCACACCCTGAAGACAAGACCATATCAAAGTTTCCTGCCATCCCTTAAATAGGACAGCGGCCGTCTCGGCCTGCTCCAACTCATAAACCATCTCTTCACCTCTCCATGTAAAAAACTTCTCCTCTTGGCCGGAAGGGCAGACGTTTCCCTCTGGGAACCAGAAAGGCATGCCTGCGCCGGATTTCCATACGACTTTCTATCTCTCCGTCCGTGATGATCAGGATCGGGCCGTCCTTGGGAAAATCCTCCGCCCTCTCCAGCAGATCGACTCCCGGCTGCAGCACGGTGCCGCCCCTTCCCTGCACCCGGACCCTTCCTGCGATGTCCTCAGGCGCAAGATACCCTGCGTCATAGGCGCAGGCGTCACAGAACACCACTCTGGCAAAGGGCACTTCCTTGGCAGCGGCATAGCTTGCGATGGCCCCCAGCGCAAGCCCCAGCAGCCTGCTGCCCATGGAACCGGAGGTATCCACCACCACTCCGAAGGTTCGGCCCTTTTCCATTGCGTCCCCATTCACGTAGCTGGGCCGGGGAATCTCCGGCGTGCTGCCCTGCCTGCGGCTGGGACGGGCATAGGAACGCCTCTTTTCCATGGGTGCGAAACAGCAGTCGAACCATCTGGCCAGCTCCACGTCCCAAGGAATGGGCGGAACCGCCAGCGCCCGAATTTCCTCCACAAGGCCGGCGGGAAGATACCCCCGGCCCTCTTGTGTATGATATTCCAGCCCATTGCGCAGCGCATCCCTATAAAAGTCGTCCAGCGATGCAGCCCCACGGTTTCCAAAGCCGGGGGAGCCCCCACCCATGATGTCTCCCTTTCCGTAGCCCCGCAGGGTGTCCAGCTTGGAATACCGGCGCAGATCCATGACCATCTGGTCATAAAGATCCTCCGCAGACCTGTTCTTCAGGCTCTCATCATATAGGAGCCCCTTTTCAGGCATGCTGCCGATCCCCATTTCCACAAGCCAGCCATTGATCACATAGTCACATGCGATATTCCACAGATAGGGATCCCTGCCCTGGCAGCGCCAATGGTGCCGGAGCCCTGCATGGAGGAATTCATGTGCAAGCACGAACTTCAGCTCTCCATCCTTCAGTCCTGCGGCCGGGTTCACATAGATCTCCCCGCAAGTCACATCCACGGCAGCAATCGATATTTCGTTGGTGATGCAATAATTATAATCCTCTATGATCTGAAAGGAGGCTGCCAGACCGCCCAGAAGGGGATAATGATTGATGAACCACTGTGCGGCCTTCCGGGACGCCGTCACAGATCTCTCCCCGCCCCAGTCATGCCCTCCTGCTGCACTGACTACGCTGGACACGGAATTTGCCAACGCAAAAGCGAACTTCTGGACATAGGGATTTTTCTGGTTTTTCTTCCCGTCATAAAAAAGAGGCTCCTCCAGTCCCCGCATATCCATTTCCCCCGGCCCGCCCGTTCCGTATTCCCCGAAGCTCTCCGGGCTTCCCTGCCCCGAAAGATACTCATAAAGCCTCCTCTCCTCCGTTGCCCCCGGAAAATCGCTCAGAGACACCGGATTCAGGGGCGCCCCGAACTTCAGATCCCCCAGAAATCTTGCAATATAGAGATCGCAGGCCATATTCCAGAGATATTTATTGCAGGATACCGCCCATTTCCTCTCCCCGTTCTGGGCCTCCTTCCAGAAGCCTGGCATCCTCTCCCCGTCAAAGTGCCCAAAAGCCAGATGGAGCTGGCAGTGGGCGATGACATAAGCCCACTGGAGCGGCGTTCGCAGAATGTCCTGATTCAGCAGGATGTAACCGTCGCTGCGGACATAGGCAGTGGCCTTCTTCCCCATCAGCTCTCTGCCGCAGATACGGATGTAGCCGCCCAGCCCCGAAAAGAGCGGGTTCCTTTTATGCAGCGCCATTCCCTCCTCCAGGTTCTGTCGGTTGGTGCTGGTTCTATTCTTTCCCCTATCTTTCATGCCTCTTCAAATCCCTCTTTGGAGAACCTGTCTGACCCGCATACAGCGGACGGCCTCAGGCCGATTCCTTTCAACACACCTGGCGGCAACAATGCGGTATCGGCGCACACAAGAACATTTCCCCCGCCTTTTACCCCTGCCCGTTTCCTACATTTGCAAGCCGGGGCAGATCCCTGACGATCTCCACCATGAACCAGTCCGGCAGCACCGCCCCTTCGTCGGCGGACACCACCATCTGGGCGATCTCGTGATTGATCAGGGACAGATCCCGGATCAGGGCCTTCGCCCTATGGGTGAACTGCTGCACGTCCTTGTTCATCTTCTGCTTGTTTTCCGGCAGATCGTGCAGCAGACGTCCCCGGAAGGACTGTGCCACGAAATAGAGCACATCCCGCTCTTCGGGCCGGGAGGGCCATTTCGCCCTTCCTGCTATGATGTCCCCCAGAAGGTGGGTGTTGCCCAGCTGCTTCGTGTACGCAAGGAACATACCCGCATGGCCGGCGGAAACACAGCCGTAGGCCAGCACCCGCAGCACATCCTCCGATAGCTCCTTCTCCCCAGCGCCGTACTCCCTCAGGGCATCGCTGAGCATATGCCATGACCGGGGCGTAGAATAGGGCTCCTCCGTCTTGGGCGGCTCGGCAAAGAGATGATCCGGTCTCTGGGTTATGTAATCGATGACCCATGGATGCAGATGATTCTCATAGGCCCATTGGAGCCACTGGTCTGTGTTGGCCCTAAGCTGCACATGGAACATACGGTTGACCAATGCGGAACTCATGGTCTTGACAATGGCCCCGTCATTGGAACGGTTGCCCGCCCCGATGACCACGCTGCCCTTGGGCAGATGGTACTCTCCGATCCGCCTTTCGTGAATCAGGCTGTAGAAGGCCTTCTGAACCTCCTGAGAGCAGGCGTTCAGCTCGTCCAGAAACAGCACATAGGGCTCCTTTCTGGCAATCATCTTTGGCGGAAGGAACTCCGAGGTCTCCCCCTGGATCCGGGGAATCCCGATAATGTCCTCCGGTGCCAGCTGACTTCCCAGCAGGGAGACGCAGGGAAGGCCCACCATATCAGCAAAGCGCTCCACCAAGGCTGATTTCCCGATTCCCGGGGCCCCCCAGATAAAGACAGGGCGGATAGGTGCAACATTCAGCAGTACATCCAATAATTCATTCTGTGTCACGGAAAACGATAGGTTCATGTGGATCCCTTTCTTCGACTTTGGGAGCTTTTGGAAAAGTCCTTTCTGATGGTTTTTATAGGGGGTTTAAGTTTTTGTAGGTTTTTCGTGATTCGTTTTTCAATGCGGCTCCTCTCATTTTCC
>CANOFQ010000218.1 GCA_947565325.1 uncultured bacterium | reverse complement strand
GTGGGGAGGATGACCTCATGGCTGACAAGCTGAAAGAGATACCAGGTAAGATACTGGAGTGGTGGAACAAGTTTACCAATAGGCAGAAGACCATTATCATAGCCCTTGTGGCAGTTGTGGTCTTCACCTTTGCCTTTGTTACATATACTTTTACCAGACCCCAGTATACACGGCTTGGAACCTACGACAATACAACAGAAGCGGCTAAAGTAATCGACATACTGAACGATGCCGGGATCAGCCACAAGGAGTCCTCGGACGCAAGGACCATCGAGGTGGAGACCAGCCAGCTCTCTCAGGCCAATTATGCCCTTGCGGCAGGGGGCTATAGGCCGAATGTGCCGGGATATGATGATTTCGTGAACAGCAACATGTCGACTACTTCAACGGACAGGCAGAACCAGTACGTATTGTTTCTGCAGGCACAGCTGGAGGCCATGTTCGAGAGCCTGAGCATGGTGAGAGACTGTAAGATCGGGCTGACCATCCCGCCTCAGACCTATACCCTGTCCTCGCTGAAGGAGCAGGAGGACAGCACGGCATACATCCAGCTGGAGCTGTCGGGGCCGTTTTCTTCCACCAATGCGCTGACCATGGCGAGGGCGGCGGCCACCTATCTGGGGAATTCCTCCACGGCAGGGATCACCATCGTGGATCAGGATGCCACCATGCTGTTCACCGGGGGGGAAGATTATAGCAGCATGGGAGTGAACTCCCTGCAGGATCTGCAGGCGAAGGCCCATGCGTTGATGACGAACCGGGTAAAGAGCGTGCTGCTGGGCACGAAGCAGTTTGATGACGTGACTGTATCTAGCTATCTGGACATAGACTTCTCCGAGTATGAGAAGCGGGTGACGGAATACTATGCCCCGGACGGCATGACCGAAGGAATGAAGTCCCATGAGGACAGCTTCAGCGAGTCGGGCACCAACGGGGTGGCAGGCATCCCGGGAACGGACTCCAACGGCAGCGAGAACGTCCCGGGCTATTATAATCCGGACGGCAGCACGGGGGAGTATCAGAGGGAGGAGCACAGTATCGACTTCCAGAACAATGTGTCGGACAGTCTCATCAGCACTCCTGCCGGTGTGGTGGATTATGACAATTCGTCGCTGGCGATCTCCATGGTGTCCTACCGGGAATATTATGAGCAGAACGTGAAGGATCAGGGGCTCTTAGACGGCAGCAGCTGGGCGGAGTTCAAGCGTGACCACAGCGAGGACGTGAGGCTGGAGGTGGATGAGGCCTTCTATAAGATGGCGGCGGACGCCACGGGCATCAGCCAGGACAGGATCACCATCATCGCCTATGAGTCTCCGGTTTTTTATGACAAAGAGGGCCTGAACATCAGCAGCACCGATATCATCAGCATCGTGATGATCGTGTTGATTCTGGCGCTGCTGGGCATCGTGGTCCTGCGCAGCATGGGTCCCAGAAAGAAGGCGGTGCAGGAGGAGGAAGAGGAGCTTTCCGTGGAGAAGATGCTCCAGTCTACCCCTGAGCCTACGGTGGAGGACATCGATGTGGAGACCAAGTCCGAGACACGGAAGATGATCGACAAGTTTGTGGATGAGAATCCGGAGGCAGCGGCAAATCTGCTGCGTAACTGGCTGAATGAGGATTGGAATTAAGAGAGGTACATATTATGCCAAAGAGTGCAGGAAATGAAACGGGCCTCAGGGGGCTGCAGAAGGCGGCGATTCTCCTGATCGCACTGGGACCGGAGCGATCCGCCGGCATATTCAAGCATCTGAAGGAAGAGGAGATCGAAGAGCTGACGCTGGAGATCGCCAATACCCGGAGCGTCACTCCTCAGGTCAAGGAGGATATCATAAACGAGTTTTATGAGGTATGTCTGGCCCAGCAGTACATCGCCGAGGGCGGCATCACCTATGCCAGGGATCTGCTGGAGAAGGCTCTGGGCTCCGAGAAGGCCATGGACGTGATCGGAAAGCTTACCGCATCCCTGCAGGTGAAGCCCTTCGAGTTCGTGCGCAAGACCGACGCCACCCAGCTTATCAACTTTATTCAGGATGAGCATCCTCAGACCGTGGCGCTGATCTTGTCCTATCTGGCGCCTCAGCAGGCGGCGCTGATCATCTCCGCACTGCCTCCTGAACGGCAGGCGGACGTGGCCAGACGTATCGCCGTCATGGACCGAACCAGCCCTGACGTGATCAAGGAGGTGGAGAAGGTGCTGGAGGCCAAGGTGGCAAATCTCGTGAATCAGGATTACACGATCATCGGTGGCGTGGATGCAGTGGTGGATATCCTGAATACGGTGGACAGGAGCACGGAGCGTCATATCATGGAGACTCTGGAGACGGAGGAGCCGGAGCTGGCAGAGGAGATCCGGAAGAAGATGTTCGTGTTCGAGGACATACTGCTTCTGGACGACAGAGCTGTTCAGCGGGTGCTGCGTGACGTGGAGAACAATGATCTGGCGATAGCGCTGAAGAATGCCAACGAGGAAGTACAGGGCAAGATCCTGAACAACGTGTCCAAGCGTCTTGCCGTGATGATCAAGGAGGACATGGAATTCATGGGCCCTGTGCGTATGAAGGACGTGGAGGAGGCCCAGCAGAAGATCGTGAATATCATCAGGAAGCTGGAAGACAGCGGAGAAATTGTAATCTCCAGAGGCGGAGGTGACGAGATCGTTGTCTAGGAATCTGGTAAAGCAGAGATTTACGAGAACCCCTCCCGAGGAGGAGAAGCGGATCATCGACAGCAATGCTCTGGTAAGGAAGCGCCTTGAGGAGCTTGCCAGAAGAGGGGAGCCCGGGGCCGGGGGATTTGTCTCAGGGCTGGGGGATCTGGAGGTGATTCAGGTTCCCGGGGAAGAGGAAGAAAATGCGCTGACTCCGGAGCAGGAGGCTGAGGAGCTGCTGACGCAGGCCAGGGCGGAGGCTGAGGATATCCTCGCCGGGGCCAGAGCAGAGGCAGAGCAAATCCGGAAGGAGGCCCAGACGCAGGCGCAGGCGCAGAAGAGTCAGGTCTTAAGTCAGGCCAGGGAAGAGGGCTACCGTGACGGTCTGGCTCAGGCCAAGGCCCATGAGGATGCCATGGAGCAGGAATATCAGGAGAGGCAGCAGGAGCTGGAGGAGGAGTACCAGCAGCAGGTGGATGTACTGGAGCCTGCTTTTGTGGATACGATCACGGGCATATACGAGCATATTTTTCATGTGGAGCTGTCCTCCTACAGGGAGGTGCTGGGGTATCTGATCTCCGACACGATCCGGAAGCAGGAGGGCAGCCGGAAGTTCATGATTCATGTGTCCAAAGAAGATTATTCCTATGTCAACATGCAGAAGAAGCAGCTGTTGGCGGGGGCCGTGGCAGAGAGTGCGGATGTGGACATAGTTGAGGATATGACCCTTGGGAAGAACGACTGCATGATCGAGACGGAGAACGGTATTTTCGACTGCGGTCTGGGAACCCAGCTGTCGGAGCTGAAGCGGAAGCTGATGCTGCTTGCCTGGTCGAGAGAGCAGGCGAAGTAAGCTCCTCCGGCATTTCCGGAGGAGATTTTCTGGGGAGGATGAAGCATTTGCAGGCAGTAGGCATTGACTTCTCAAAATATGGAAGGCTGTCCGAGGACAGCTTTTATAAGAAAAAAGGTAAGGTCATCAATGTGGTGGGGCTTACCATCGAGTCTGCAGGCCCGGATGCGAAGCTGGGGGACATCTGCCGGATCCTGCCGGAGGGAAGGGGAAAGGATTCCCCGGGAAGCCAGTCCTCCATCCCGGCGGAGGTGGTGGGCTTCAAGGACAGAAAGACACTGCTGATGCCCTACGGGCCGGTGGACGGCATCGGGGCGGGGTGTCTGGTTGAGAACACGGGAGTTCCTCTGCATGTGGAAGTCAGCGAGTCGCTTCTGGGAAAAACGCTGGACGGTCTGGGGCGGCCCGTGGACGGAAGCCACTGTGAGGGGGTGCCTTATCTGGTGGAGGCAGCGCCTCCGGATCCCCTGAGCAGGAAGATCATCAACGAGGTGCTTCCTCTGGGAGTAAAGGCAGTGGACGGACTGATCACGGTGGGCAAGGGACAGCGTATCGGCATTTTTGCCGGCTCCGGAGTGGGGAAGTCCACCCTTATGGGAATGTTTGCAAGGAACACAAAGGCTGATATAAACGTCATTGCGCTGATCGGTGAGCGGGGCAGAGAGGTTCGGGAGTTCATTGAGCACGACCTTGGGGAAGAGGGAATGAGGCGTTCCGTGGTAGTGGTCGCCACCTCCGACAGACCGGCGCTGGAGAGGAACAAGGCAGCGAAGACGGCCACCGCCATTGCAGAGTATTTCAGGGACCGGGGCAAGGACGTACTTCTGATGATGGACTCCCTGACCCGTTTTTCAATGGCCCAGAGAGAGATCGGGCTGGCCAGCGGCGAGCCGCCGGTGAGCCGTGGCTATCCGCCCAGCGTGTACTCGGAGATGCCCAGGCTTCTTGAAAGGGCGGGCTGTGCGTCTAGGGGCTCCATCACGGGGCTGTACACGGTACTGGTAGACGGCGACGACTTTAATGAGCCCATCACGGATACGGCAAGGAGTATTCTGGACGGGCATATCATGCTGGACAGAAAGCTGGGACATAAGAACCATTATCCCGCCATAGATGTGCTGCAGAGCATTTCGAGATGCATGTCCTCCATAGCGGCAAAGGAGCACAAGCAGGCAGCAAGCCAGCTGAAGTCCGTGCTGGCGACCTACAGCGAGGCTGAGGACCTGATCAACATAGGGGCGTATAAGAGCGGAAGCAATCCTTCCATCGATTATGCCATCTCCAAGATCAATGCGGTGAATGGGTTCCTCTGTCAGGACGTGGACGAGAAGTTCGGATTCGAGGACAGCGTGGCCATGCTGAAGAAGCTGTTCGTGAATTGAGCGGTATCCTTTTGGAGGAGATTACATAGATGGGACGTTTTCGGTATTCGATGCAGAGCATCCTGAATATCAAGCTCAAGCTGGAGACTCAGGCGAAGCAGGAGTTTTCGGCGGCCAGGGCCGCTCTGGACAGGGAAGAGGAAAAGCTGCAGGCGCTCTGTGAGAGGAAGAACGGATATGCCAGAGACGGAGAGGCGCTTCTTTCGGGTAATCTGGATCTGAGGGCCATAGAGGAGAACAAGGAGGCCCTGCGCTGTATGGAGGTGTTCATCGGCCAGCAGCGCATGAACGTGGAGGCTGCGGAAAGAAATCTGGAGAAGATCAGGGAGAAGCTTGCGCAGGTCATGATGGAACGGAAGACCCATGAGAGGCTCAAGGAAAAGGCCTTCGAGGAGTTTCTCATGGAGGAGAAGCGGCAGGAGGGCAAGGAGATTGACCAGCTGACCAGCTATACCTACGGACAGCGTCAGGTTGTTTAGGAGATGACATATGGCGAGTGATTTTACTTCTCTGGCTGCTGCGGCAGAAGAGGAAAAGACAAGGTTAAAGGAAGAAAAGAAACAGTTCAGGCAGGAGCAGAAGGCCCAGAAAAAGGAGGCCAAGCGCAGGGCGGCGGAGATCGCCAAGCAGGAGGAGGCCCTGGGGGAGGACGACGGAAACACCTTGGTGACGGTTCTGGCGACTCTGTTCATCGTGGTCCTCTGGCTGGCTGTCATCGGCGTCGTGATCAAGATGGACATAGGCGGCTTCGGGAGCAACGTGCTGACCCCTGTCCTGAAGGACGTGCCCGTGCTCAACATGATACTTCCGGGAAAGCCGGCAGGCAGCACGGATCCGGGAGCATCGGAGGACGGCTACGGCG
The DNA here is from genome assembly GCA_947565325.1 of uncultured bacterium. Classification (GTDB taxonomy): domain Bacteria; phylum Bacillota; class Clostridia; order Lachnospirales; family Lachnospiraceae; genus Acetatifactor. Next base: position 478 of record CANOFQ010000218.1, on the reverse strand, counting down.
GCTATGCCAGCATCGAGGAGGCCGTGGAGACGATCCGGCGTCTGGAGCTGGAGATAGACAGGATACAGACTGCCTCCAACGCCAAGGACAGCGACATGGAGAAGATGAAGGCGGAGATCCAGCGGCTTCAGGAGTTCGAGAAGGCGCAGGTAGAGTTCCAGCGCATCATGACAGAGTTTTATGAAGAGGTAGTCTATTCGGAGAAGGGCCCCGGCGCAGAGGAGTACCGCAAGTTCTATGAGGAGATGCACCCTGCGGTGGCGGAGTCCATCTATAAGCAGGTCATGATCCAGAAGCAGGAGAACGCACAGTTTCAGGCCTTTGCCCAGACCTATGCGGAGATGAAGCCCAAGGAGGCGGCAGCGGCATTCGAGAAGATGACGGACAATCTGGAAAGGGTGGCCAGGATCCTGAACGCCATCAGCGTAGAGGAGAGGGCCAAGATCCTGGACGTGATGGACAAGGAGCTGGTGGCCAG
>CANOFQ010000217.1 GCA_947565325.1 uncultured bacterium | reverse complement strand
TTCAAGCACAAGCCCGGAAAGGCGCCCTTCAAGCCCAGCAAGACGCCCTTCAAGCACAAGCCCGGAAAGGCGCCCTTCAAGCCCAGCAAGACGCCCTTCAAGCCCAGCAAGGCACAATCGGCGCAGCTCTCGCTGCGCCGGTTGAAAAATACCTCTGAATCCCTATTCTAGCTCAGAAACGCCTTCACCTTTCCGTAAACCCCCTCGCCGTCCAGTCCGTACTTCACCAGCAGCGCCCCTGCGGAGCCGGACTCGCCGAACACGTCCTCGATGCCGATGCGGCACACGGGAACGGGACAGACTTCCGCCAGCGCCTCGCAGACCGCACCGCCTAAGCCGCCGATAACGGAATGCTCCTCCGCCGTGACCACTTTCCCGGTCTTGCGGGCGCTGGCGGCAATCAGCTCCCTGTCCAGAGGCTTGATGGTGCAGATGTTGATCACCTCTGCGCTGACGCCCTCCGCAGCCAACTTTTCAGCCGCCTCCAGTGCGGAATTCACCAAGATGCCCGTGGCCACGATGGTCACGTCGCTGCCCTCCCGGAGAACCTGTCCCTTTCCGATCTCGAACTTATAATCTTCTCTGTCATTGATCACCGGCACCGCCGCACGGCCGAAGCGCATGTACACCGGGCCCTCATAGTCCAGAGCGGCCTTCACGCAGGCTCTGGCCTCCACCGCATCGGAGGGGTTCAGTATTGTCATGCCGGGAATGGTTCTCATCAGGGCGATGTCCTCGTTGCACTGATGGGATGCGCCGTCCTCCCCCACCGTGATGCCCGCATGGGTAGCGCCGATCTTCACGTTCAGATGGGGATAGCCGATGGAGTTCCGCACCTGCTCGAAGGCCCGTCCCGCCGCAAACATGGCGAAGGTGCTGGCCACCGGAATCTTCCCCGTCAGGGACAGCCCCGCCGCAATGCCCATCATATTGGCCTCTGCAATGCCGCAGTCAATATGCCTCTCCGGAAATTTCTTCTTGAACACGCCGGTCTTGGTGGCCGCCGCCAGATCCGCATCCAGAACCACCATATCGGGATAGGCCTCCCCGAACTCCGCCAGAGCGTTTCCATAGGCCTCTCTGGTAGCCACCTTCTTCACTGCATCCTTTTTTACATCCGACATTACGCCTCACCGTTCCTTTCCGGAGTCGTCTGGACCGGCCCGCTCAGCTGAGCCTCCAGCCTCTCCAAGTCCGCCACCGCAATCTCGTATTCCGCATCGTTGGGAGCCTTTCCGTGCCAGTCCACGCTTCCCTCCATGAAGGAGACGCCCTTCCCCTTCAAGGTATGGGCTATGATGGCCGTGGGCTTTCCCTTGGTGCTTCTGGCCTCTGCAAAGGCGGCCCTGATCTGCTCCATGTCGTTGCCGTCCTCCAGATTAACCACATGGAAATTGAAGGCCTCGAACTTCTTGTCAATCGGGTTCGGGGAGCATACATTGTCTATGGGCCCATCGATCTGCAGACCGTTGTTGTCAACGATCACCACCAGATTGTCCAGCTTTCTGTGGCCCGCAAACATGGCCGCCTCCCAGACCTGCCCCTCCTCTATCTCGCCGTCTCCCAGCAAAGTATAGACCCGGAAATCCTTTCCCGACAGTCTGGCTCCCATGGCCATGCCCACTGCGGCAGAAATCCCCTGCCCCAGCGAGCCGGAGGACATGTCCACCCCGGGCACATGCTGCAGGCAGGGATGCCCCTGCAGGTAAGAGCCCAGATGGCGCAGGGTGGGCAGATCCTCCACCGGAAAATACCCTCTGTTGGCCAATGCGGAATACAGGCCCGGAGCCGTGTGTCCCTTGGAAAGCACAAAACGGTCCCGATCCTCCATCTTAGGATTCTTGGGATCAATGTTCATCTCCTCGAAATACAGATAGGTAAAAATATCCGCTGCGGACAGGGAACCGCCGGGATGTCCGGCCTTGGCCCCGTGAACCGCCGCCACGATGCCCTTCCGGACATCATTTGCATGCTGCTTTAGCTCTAAAATCTCCATTTTTCCTCTCATTCCGCCGCACCATAGCTATGCGGCTGTTTCTTTCTCTTTTCCTAAAGGCTTTCCGCCAATAGATCTTTGTCCATGGCCATTCCCATGAAGCTTTCCCACTGGCCCTTCCTTCATGGCATTTCCTGCGAGGCTGCCCTGACGTTGGCTCTTCCTATATGGTGTTTCCTGCGATGCCTCCCCGCCGTCAGCTCTTCCTACATGGCGTTTCCTGCGATGCCGCCAGACTCTGTGCTGTCTTGTTCCCCTCTATAGGAAACATTTTCAGCGGTACGCCGCCGCATTCCACCGCATCTCGTTCTTCAGGCTGCGGATGGTGGTGTCCCCATCGATGACCACGGCCTCGATTCCCATAGCATCCGCCCAGTCCACCATCTGCTCCGTGGTCAGGTCGTAAGAAAATGCGGTATGATGTGCGCCTCCGGCCAGAATCCAGCTCTCCGCCCCTACGGTCAGGCTGGGTCTGGGCATCCAGAAGCAGCTGGCCACGGGAAGCTTGGGCATAGGCCTCTCCACCCTCTTGCAGTCCACCTCGTTGATGATCAGGCGGAAGCGGGTTCCCAGATCCACCAGAGACGTAGCGATGCCGCTGCCCTCCTTGGAGGAGAACACCAGTCTTGCGGGATCCTCTCTGTTCCCCATGGAAAGCGGGCATACCTTGATGCCGATGGGGCCCTCCGCTATGGTAGGACACACCTCCAGCATATGGGCCTGCAGAATGCCCTCCTTACCCGGCACCAGATTATAGGTATAATCCTCCAGAAACGAGGTTCCTTTTGCATCCTTCGTTCCCTCTGCCATGAGCTTCATCAGGCGCACCATGGCAGCCGTCTTCCAGTCCCCCTCTGCGCCGAAGCCGTAGCCCTTTTCCATCAGCCTCTGGATGGCAAGGCCGGGCAGCTGCTTCAGGGCCCCCAGATCCCCGAAATGTGTGACGATGGCATGGTAATTTTTCTCCTGCAGGAAACGCTCGAATCCCAGCTCGATGCCTGCCTGCACCGCCACATGCCGCCTGAACTCTGCGGCATCCCTGCCCTCGTCAAGGATCTGATACTTGGAATAGTACTCCTCCACCAAGGCATTTATGTCTCCCCGCCCTACGTCCTCCACATATTCTGCGATCTCATTGACGGGATAGGCGTCGATCTCCCAGCCGAACTTCATCTGGGCCTCCACCTTGTCTCCCTCGGTGACAGCCACGTTCCTCATGTTGTCCGCAACCCGGACCACCCGGATATGGCTGGATTCCATGATCCCCACCGCAGTGCGCATCCATCCTGCGATACGGCGCAGGGTCTTTTCGTCGCTCCAGTGTCCCATGATCACCTTCCGCTCGATCCCCATGCGGGTGACGATATGACCGTACTCCCTGTCCCCGTGGGCGGACTGGTTCTCGTTCATGAAATCCATGTCGATGGAATCATAGGGGATCTCCTGATTGAACTGGGTGTGAAAATGGCACAGCGGCTTGCGGTACTCCTGCAGTCCCAGAATCCACGACTTGGCAGGGGAGAAGGTGTGCATCCATGTAATCACCCCTGCGCATTCCCCGTCCATGTTCGCATCATTGAACAGTCCCCTGATCATCTCGTTGGTGAGCAAAGTGGGCTTCCACACCAGCTCATAGGGCAACAGTCCCGTCCTATTGATCTCCTCCACCATGATTCTGGAATGCTGCGCCACCTTGGCAAGGCACTCGTCACCATACAGATCCTGAGATCCCGTGGCGAACCAAAATTTGTAATTCTTCAAAATTTATCCTCTCCTTTCCTATCCAATTGCATTTTATACTAAATTGCTTTCTTGCGAAATTAAGTCCGCACTAAACTGACTTGGTGCTGAAGCAAGTTCTTACTGAAACAAGTTTCCACTAAACCATAATGGTATAATCGGATTTCACGGCACCGCTTTCCTTCCTCCAGCGAGCCCTCCTCCGACAAGTCCATGGTAGAACATTTTGGAGGATTTGTCAACGCTCTCCCGATTCCGTCGATCAGGGCCGGCCTCCTTCCCGTCACCGGGCCTCGTAGCCGCTGCCCCATACGGCGCACCCCTCCGCCGAAAGCGCCGTGAACGTCATGACGTTTTTCTGGCCGAACTGATCCCATTCCAGAATCCATTCCCCCTTATACTCCACGCCGTCCAGCAGGAGCACTGCTCCATGCTCCCCTTTCAGCTCCCATGTCCCTTGACAGCTCCCGCTGACGCTGTGATCCGCCCCCAGCACGATGTCCTGAGAAATTTTCACTTCTGCGGAAATGTCATGCCCGTGGCTGACGAGCTTATATGCGCCGGGAATTGCCGCTTCATCCACTGGTTCCAGCCTCTCCCCCGCATAACGGTAGGGGGACACCACCGGCCATCCGTCCTCGTTCAGGAACATCTGATGCACCCTGACCTGATGCATCTCTCCCGTCCCCTGAAATCGGGTGTGGAATATCAGAAAATACTGTCCCGTCTCCTCCTCATACCAGACACTGTTGTGCCCCGGGGAGACATATCCGCTTCTGGTCTTCCCGTTCTCCCCCTCCGCACAAGAAAAGGAAAAGCCTCCCATGAGCTTCACCCCGTACTCCTGCGCCTTGGAATCATCGAAAAAGCTGCCGGGCCCGCCCTTGCATTCGATCATGTCCTGCCCCTCGGAATCAAAATAGGGGCCGTCCGGGTTCTCCGACCGGCAGACCCGGATATTGTAGCCGCCGTCCGCCGTCAGTCCGCCGAAGGAAAGGAACATATAATAATATTTTGTCTCCGGGCTGTAGACCACATAGGAGCCCTCGATCCGCAGATGGTTGCCGCCCAGAAGCTTCTTGCCGTAGCCGCCCTCCAGCGGGAAGCCCGTCTCCGGATCCAGCTCCAGAATGTATATCCCCCCGGAATAGGAACCGTACATCATCCACAGCCGCCCGGAGGCATCGAAAAACACACAGGGATCTACCACGTTCGGCTCCACTCTGGCATCGTAAGCGCCGCCCTCCTCATCCGGATCTCCCCTGCCCTGCCCGGACTTCAAAATGATTCCCAGATCCTCGTAAGGGCCCTCCACCTGATCCGCCACCGCTATCCCCAGCGCAGAACGGGGCTTGCTCCCCTCACAGTTGCAGTAATACATATAGAACCTGCCGTCGACCAGCTGAATCACGTCCGGGGCCCAGAAGGTGTCCGTCTGCGCCCACTCGAAGGCCTCCTGCATCTCCTCCTTCGCATCGGGGATAATGGCATTCCCCTTCCTCACCCCTGAGTCGATGAGGGTCCAGTTCATCAGATCTTCCGTCTTTGCCGCCGCCAGATGGGAGCCGAACACATACCATGTGTCCTCTACCTTGATCACGGAAGGGTCGTGCACTGTGACCTCCGAGAATTCATGCCTCACCGCCTCGTCTCCGGTCAGGTCTACCCCCCGCAGGTATTCCGGAAGACCGCCCCCCGCCTCGCCGGCCGTGCCGCCCCCTTGGCCGGAGCCGGAGGCCCTGCCGCCGTCTGCTTCTGTGCCTGATTCCCTCTCCGGGCCCTCCCCTGAGAGATTTTGGTCATCCGCCTTTCTGTCCGCCTCTGAATCGCTCACGCTTTCCTTCTGTCCGCTCTCCAATGGCTGGCTTTTACCTTCTGTCTGGTCATCCCCCTCCAACGGACTTCCGCTTTCTGTCTGGTCTTTCTCTGTCATGTCTTCCGTTTCCCTGCTGTCCGGCACCTTCTCCGGGTGCGCCCCGCAGGCCGTCATAAATCCTACCGCCAAAAACACGGCGGCCAGCCCCCGTCCCCTCCTCATGATACCTCTGTTCCCTTCGCTCACTCTTCTATTTCGACCTCTTTTATTTCGACCTCTTCCATAGCGATGTTTTGGCATCTTTAGCAGTGTTTTAACATCTTTTTTCCATACTTGGCGTATCCGTCACACTGTTAAATGAGCCCAAATTTATTATAGCATGCATCCGAATAGTTTCAACGGCCAAATCAAACTACTAAAATATTTTTCAGCCATTTTCTTCCATCTGACTATTTTCTTTCATTTATAGTAAACGTCATAACTATTCTTACTTTGGCCGAAAGCCACTGTAATAACTGCAATCATCATATTGTGCCAAAATAAAGATTTTAATGTCGTTTACTATAACTACTAACTGATTACTAACGAGTTTGCTAAGCGGAACTGAAATTTGAATCGAAACAAAATTTCCCTCTTCCCTTTTTCCATGATCTATGTTATAGTAATGGCATGGAAGCATAGCTCAGCTGGGATGAGCGCTC
>CANOFQ010000216.1 GCA_947565325.1 uncultured bacterium | reverse complement strand
TATGTGGGTTTTCAGGATTTTGTTGTGTGTATGCGTTTTGCTTTATGACCTTTATAATATGGAAGAAAAGCATTCCATGGAAGAAAAGCATTCCAAGGAAGAAGGTGTGTCCCTGTCTCAGATGCCTGCTGAGCCGGACGGATAGGAGCGTGTCAATGAACATCAGACGAGCGGAAAGAAGCGATATGGACGGAATCATCCACCTGCTCTGCCAAGTGCTGACGATTCATCATGAAGGCCGTCCGGATCTGTTTAAGGGAGATGCCCGAAAGTACACAGACGAAGAACTGAAGGCGCTGATTCAGGATGACACCAAACCCATATTCGTGGCGGCTGACGATGACAACAGGGTATTGGGCTATGCCTTCTGCAAGCTTCTGCAGCAGCTTAACGACAATATCATGACGGATATAAAGACCTTGTACATTGATGATCTGTGTGTGGAGGAGGGCTCCAGAGGACGGCATATCGGCAGTGCGCTGTATGAGTACGTGCTGAATTTTGCCAGAGAGCAGGGCTGTTACAATGTGACGCTGAATGTATGGGAATGCAATAAGGCGGCAAAGCTGTTTTATGAGAGATGCGGCCTGACTCCCCAGAAGACGGGGATGGAGAAGATCCTATAGGGGCCTGACAGTAAGTATGAGGGATTTGATGTCCGGGAAGGAAGAGAACGGGACACAGAGGCGGTAGAGACCGCAGGGACAGCAGGCGGCGGTGAGACCGCAGGGACAGGCAGCGGGAATGCTGCGGACACAAGATATAGGAGAAAAAGAGATGAGTGAATGGAACGAGCTGGAGACAGCTGAGATGGAAGGGGACGTGGCCAAGGAGGCAGACACGTCTATGGAGCAGGAGGGCGCAGAGCATGAGGCGTCCGAGGGACAGATGAGGGATGCTTCGGAAGAGGCGGAACAGCCGGGTGCGGAGCCTGCGGACTGGAGCAGGGAAGAGCCCGGTGAGGCGTCAGAGGGCTGGGACAGCGGGGAAGAGCCCGGTAAGGCATCAGAGGGCTGGAACAGCGAGGAGCAGCCGGCAGGAGACTCGGCGGAGCGGAACCACGGAAGCGGGGCGCAGGAGATGCAGGGCCCTGAGGCCACAGAAGGGGCGGAACAGAACGGACAGAGCCCTGAGGAGGGAGAGGAGGCAGTGAGCAGGCCGGACAGTCTGGCCTTCATTGAATCCCTTCTGGACGAGAGGGTGGTGCGGGCCATCCGGGAGATGGGCTTTGAAAAGCTTACGCCCATTCAGGAGATGGCGATTCCGTACCTTCTGGACGGAGACGACATTATAGGACAAGCACAGACCGGAACCGGGAAGACGGCAGCATTCGGCATTCCTGCCCTGCAGAAGATCGATCCGGATCTGAAGAAGCTGCAGACCGTGATCCTGTGCCCTACCCGGGAGCTGGCCATGCAGGCGGCGGAGGAGATCCGCAAGATTGCAAAATATCTGCACGGCATCAAGGTGCTCCCCGTGTACGGCGGTCAGGACATCATGCGGCAGATCAACGGCCTGAAGGGAGTGCAGATCATCGTGGGCACGCCGGGGCGGGTCATGGACCATATGCGCCGGGGAACCGTGAAGCTTGACGATGTGAACATGGTGGTGCTGGACGAGGCGGACGAGATGCTGGACATGGGCTTTCGGGAGGATATGGAGCTGATTCTGGGCCAGATTCCCAACGCCCACCAGACGGCGCTGTTCTCGGCCACCATGCCCAAGCCCATTCTGGATATCGCGAATAAGTTCCAGAAGGATGCCAGACTGGTGAAGGTGGCGGCCAAGGAGCTGACCATACCGCTGGTGTCCCAGAGGTATTATAGGGTGAAAAAGCAGGACAAGGATGCGGCGTGCGTCCGCCTGCTGGAATATTATCAGCCCAAGCTCTGCCTTATTTTCTGTAATACGAAGATCAAGGTGGACGAGCTTGCGGAGGTTGTGAAGAAGGCCGGATTTCAGGTGGAAGGGCTCCACGGCGACATGTCTCAGCATCAGAGGGACGTGGCTATGGGACGGTTCCGGAACGGCACCACCAATATCCTGATCGCCACGGACGTGGCGGCGAGAGGCATTGACGTGGACAATGTGGAGATCGTGATCAACTATGATCTCCCGCAGGACACGGAGTATTATGTACACCGCATCGGCAGGACGGGACGTGCGGGCAAGACGGGACGTTCCTTCACCTTTGCCAGCAACAAGGAGCTTTTCCGGATCCGCCAGATAGAGCGGTTCTGCCATACTACCATTGAGGAGAGGAAGCTTCCCGGAGCGGCGAAGGTTCTGAAGGCCAAGGCGGACATCTATCTGAACAGGGCGTGGGAGGTTCACGAGAGCGAGGACATGGAGCTGATGAAGGACTTCCTGCAGCGCAAGCTGGATGAGGAGGAGTGCGATGCTCTGGAGCTGGCGGCGGCCATGCTGAAGTATCAGATCGGTGACTTGGGGAAGGAAATTGAAGAAGATGACAATGTAGGTGGCGGCCGCGGCGACAGGCGCAGCCGGAGTGACAGAGACAGCCGCAGGCGCAGGGACCGTGACGGGGACGGCGAGGGCCGCAGGCGCAGGGACCGTGACGAGGACCGGGAAGGCCGCAGGCGCAGAGACCGTGGCGGGGACGGTGAAGGCCGCAGGCGCAGAGACCATGACGGGGATCATGACGGCCGCAGAGGCCGTGACGAAGACAGAAGCAGCAGGCGCAGAAGAGACGAGGAGCAGATCGAGCGCAGGGTTTCGCAGGAGCTGGAAGGCAGCTTCTGGGAGAAGGAGGAACGGCAGGACAGCCAGAAGGGCCGTGACAGTGAAAGGTTCTGGGAGCGAGAGGAACGCAACGGCGAAGAGAGAGGCCGCCGTGGCGAGGAGAGAGGCCGCAACCGAGAGGAACGCCGCAGCAGTGCAAGAGACTGGGAGCGTGAGGAACGCAACGGCGAAGAGAGAGGCCGCAATCGAGAGGAGCGCCGCAGCAGTGCGAGAGACTGGGAGCGTGAGGAACGCAACGGCGGAGAGAGAGACCGTCGTGGCGAGGAGAGAGGCCGCAATCGAGAGGAGCGCCGCAGCAGTGCAAGAGACTGGGAGCGTGAGGAACGCAACGGCGGAGAGAGAGGCCGTCGTGGCGAGGAGAGAGGCCGCAACCGAGAGGAACGCCGCAGCAGTGCAAGAGACTGGGAGCGTGAGGAGAGCAGCCGCAACCGAGAGGAGCGCCGCAGCAGTGCGAGAGACTGGGAGCGTGAGGAACGCAACGGCGGAGAGAGAGGCCGTCGTGGCGAGGAGAGAGGCCGCAACCGAGAGGAACGCCGCAGCAGTGCAAGAGACTGGGAGCGTGAGGAGAGAGGCCGCAACCGAGAGGAACGCCGCAGCAGCGCAAGAGACTGGGAGCGTGAGGATAAGCGCAGCAGCCGGAAGAAGGACGAGCACAGGGACAGCGGCGACAGCCGCAAGAAGCGTGACCGTGAGGAAGGCCGGAAGAAGGAGGAGCGTGGCGGCCGCCTTTCCAAGGTGAGAGATGTAAGGCTGGACGGTGGTGAGAGAGGTCTTGCATTCTCCTTCCCTAAGAAGAAAAGAAAGTAGGGACAGCAGCTATGAGAGTGGGGACGGGATATGATGTTCACAGACTGGCGGAGGACCGGGAGCTGATCATAGGGGGTGTGAAAATCCCCTATGAGAGGGGGCTTCTGGGCCATTCGGATGCGGATGTGCTTCTGCATGCCGTCATGGATGCCCTTCTTGGCGCCGCTGCCCTAGGGGATATAGGGCTGCATTTTCCTGACAGCGACCCTGCCTACGAGGGGGCGTCTTCTGTGGCCCTGCTGGAAAAGGTGGGGCACATGATAAGCGAAAAGGGATTTCTCGTGGAAAACATCGATGCCACCATCATTGCGCAGGCACCCAAGATGCGGCCCTTCATAGACAGGATGAGAGAAAACATAGCACAGACTCTGGGGCTGGAGAAGGATTATGTGAATGTGAAGGCCACAACAGAGGAGGGGCTGGGGTTCACGGGAAAGGGCGAAGGGATTGCCGCTCAGGCAGTCTGTCTGCTTACCAGTCCCTATGATCTGATGGCGGGACAGCCGCAGGGAGGCTGTGGGAGCTGCTCCGGCTGTGAAAGGCTGGCAAAATCCTGAGCCTGACCGGAAAAAAGCATTGACAGAATATGTTTTTTTGCATATTCTAATAGGGAAGAACCAGTGAAGTCCAAAGAGTTTTTAAGGATTGAAATTCGGTTCTGACTGAGGATCTGAATCAAATCGGGGATCTGAATGAAATTGGGAACCTGAATCAAATCGGGAATCCAAATGAATTGAGGATCTGAATGAAATCGAAATTGGAAAAATGCGGAGAACGGGAAGAGTACTTCTTGAAAGGCACCAGAGAGAGGCTGTCTATAAGGCTGAAAGCAGCTTTTGCCGGAAGAGAAGGAAGTGCATCCGGGAGCAGGTCTGTTCCCATGAACAGGGCCATAGGGCATGAAGTCCGTTCACGGGAACCAGCCGAAAATATGCACAGGGACACCCGAACAGGGAGGCGGCGGGCATACAGTAGGCAGATCCGTAGGCGTGCGTTAAACGCTTTGAGGGAAAGGCTTGCGAGGGGCAGCCTTTAAGTAGAGTGGAACCGCGGATGAATTCGTCTCTAAGAGGGGATTCGTCTGCGGTTTTTGCATTTTAGGGCCGGATTTGTGCAGGCAACCCGGCTTCGTGAGAGGTGCGGGCAGGATAACCGGACATAGGCGGGAAGCCCGGCCCGACAAGATAGGCAGGCTGGATAACCGTATTTGTATGGGCAGTAGGGCTGCCTTTACACAGAATGGCCGGAGAAAGGCAGGTGAGGCAGTTCACAAATGGGTATTGTCAAAAATATCAAGGAAGAAATTCGTATCATCCGGGAGCGGGATCCGGCGATTCACTCGGTGATGGAGGTGTTTCTGTATCCCAGCTTCAAGGTGATGCTTCATTATAGGATCGCCCATAGGCTGTATGAGGGGGGACATTTTTTCTGGGCCAGATGGGTGTCCCAGAGAGGCGTGCGCAAGACGGGCATCGAGATCCACCCGGGGGCAAGGATCGGAAAGGGCCTTTTCATAGATCACGGAAATGGTGTCATTATAGGAGAGACTACAATCATCGGGGACAATGTGACCCTCTATCAGGGGGTGACTTTAGGAGGAACCGGCAAGGAACACGGGAAGCGCCATCCAACGGTGGGCGATAATGTAATGATCAGCGCAGGGGCCAAGGTGCTGGGATCCTTCACCATAGGAGACAACTCCAAGATCGGCGCCGGAAGCGTGGTCCTGAGCGAGGTGCCCTCCGGCTCCACTGTTGTGGGGGTGCCGGGTCGGGTGGTGAAGCGCAACAACATGGCGCTGCCTCAGGAGACCATGAACCAGACGGATCTGCCGGATCCGGTGAGAGAGGATATAGCCGGACTGCAGCGGGCAAATTCCGAGATGGCGAACCGTATCATGGAACTGGAACGGGAGATCGGGAGGCTTCAGGGACTGAGACAAGACATAGAGACAGGAGATGGTGCGGAGAAAGATGGCAAAAGAGGTGCAGAGGAGATAAATGGATGAAAGTCTGATCATAGGCGATAAGGAACAGTTTGGACTGTGAGGCGCAGGGCGCAGAAAGGATGAAGATGGAGAATAAATTGCGGATCTACAATACGCTCACCAGAAGAGTGGAGCAGTTTGTGCCAAACACAGAGGGGAAGGTGGCCATGTACACCTGCGGTCCCACGGTGTACCATTTTGCCCATATCGGGAATCTGAGAAGCTATATCATGGAGGATCTGCTGGAGAAGACGCTGCGGTATATAGGCTATGACGTGAAACGGGTCATGAACATCACCGATGTGGGACATCTTTCCAGCGATGCGGACACCGGCGAGGACAAGATGCTCAAGGGGGCCAGACGGGAGCATAAAACGGTGATGGAGATCGCCAGATTCTACACGGATGCCTTTTTCGGAGACTGCGGCGATCTGAACATCAAGACCCCTGACGTGGTGGAGCCTGCTACCAACTGCATCCCGGAGTTCATCCATATGATAGAGGGGCTGATGGAGAAGGGCTATGCCTACGACAGCGGGGGGAACATTTACTTTGACACCTCCAGGCTGAAGGAGTATTACGTGCTTTCCAACCACAGCGAGGAGGAGCTTCTGGTGGGAGTCCGGGAGGACGTGGAGGAGGATGTGAACAAGGAGAAGAAGGCGAACAAGGAGGAGACGGAGAATCCGGTAAGGACG
>CANOFQ010000215.1 GCA_947565325.1 uncultured bacterium | reverse complement strand
GAGAAATTCAGAGTCTCACAGGAGACCTTCCAGAATGCGCCGGAGAAGGATGCGGACTTTCTGAGGAAATTTTCTTTTATCTGTACCCTGAGCTTCGATGTGTATCTGAAGAAGATGATCATCGAGAAAATGATAGACGGGCTGGCGGAGGCCGCCAAGACTGAGGAGAAAAGAAAGGCCGTCAAGGGGGAGAAGGCAAAGCAGGAGGGATAACCCCGGGATAGCGGGCAAAGTATGGGAGAATAGAACAAGGCAGGAGATGGCGGCCAAAGTATCGGAGAATGGAACAAGGCAGGAGATAGCGGGCAAAAAGCGTCAGAAAATAAAAAAACGGTAACAAGGATAAGCCCTTTTCATAGTATGTATTATCTGAACAGAGCAGGCGGCGGGCAGGATAAGCCCCGGTCGTGCAGGGTTCAGGGTTTCCTGACACTACTATTATGGAATCGGAGGGTGATTATGAAGGGACTATCCTTAAGAAAAGCAGGAGCGGCAGGCCTGACTCTGCTGGCGGCCGTCCTTGCCGCAGCGGGCTGCGGCAAGGACGAGGGCACGGGGAAGGAAGGCGGCGGAAAGCCGGTGGTACTGAACGAGGTGGCACATTCCATTTTCTATGCGCCCATGTACGTGGCCATAGAGGAAGGCTATTTCGAAGATGCAGGGATCGAACTGACGTTGGTCACTGGCTTCGGCGCTGACAAGACTATGACGGCGGTGTTGACGGGAGAGGCGGACATAGGCTTCATGGGATGCGAGAGCACGGTATATACTTATGCCGGGGGAACGGAAGATTATGTGGTGAATTTTGCACAGCTGACCCAGCGGGCAGGGAACTTTCTGGTGTCCAGAGAGCCCGTCGAAGACTTTTCGTGGAAGATGCTGGTGGGCAAGAACGTGCTGGGCGGCAGGGCCGGCGGTATGCCCGAGATGGTCTTCGAGTATATTCTGGCAAAGAACGGTATCGACCCGGCCACGGAGGTGAACATTGACCAGAGCATCGACTTCGGATCCACTGCGGCAGCGTTTTCCGGGGGACAAGGAGACTTCACGGTAGAGTTCGAGCCTCATGCGACAGCACTGGAACAGAAGGGCGAGGGATATGTGGTTGCGTCGCTTGGCGAGGATTCCGGCTATGTGCCTTATACCTCCTTCTCGGCTAAAAAAAGCTACCTCGAGAAGAATAAGGATATAGTACAGGCTTTCACGGATGCTCTGCAGAAGGGAATGGACTATGTCCAGTCCCATACGCCGGAGGAGATTGCGAAGGTGATAGCGCCTCAGTTCCCGGAGACGGATATGGAGACGCTCACCACCATTGTGGAGAGATATCATAAGCAGGATACGTGGAAGGAGAACCTGATATTCGAAGAGGAATCCTTTACTCTGCTGCAGAATATTCTGGAGGATTCTGGGACGCTGAAGGAGCGGGCACCTTATGAGAAGCTTGTGACCAGAGAATTTGCGGAGAAAGCGGCGAAGTAGCTCCCGGCAGCAGGCAGGGACGAAGCGGAAGCAGGACCGATTATACTGCATAACGCTGAATGCTGCCTAATGTAATCATGCGATTGAACCAGTCGGCGTTATGCAGTCTGGTTTCACGGCAAGTGAAATCGTTAAGCAGTATAAATGAAGCGACAAAGACATAAAAGATAAAGTATAGAAAAGGCAAAAGGGACAGACACGATGTAGTGTTGCGAAAAAACGGCTGTACTGAGCAATCAGTGCAGCCGTTTCGTCCAAGTTCGGCAGCTTCCTGCCTATGGCTTCAGCTTGATGTTTTTGATGGCCCAGAGCTGCAGGGCCTTGGCATTGGTGCTGATCTTTTCCAGAGAGTCCAGTATCTTCTGAAAGGCAGGACGCTCATTCTCCTCGATGATGCCGTCTTCCGAGATGGCGATGAGGGATGCTCTCAGAGAGTCTATGTCCTTCAGGGAACCCAGCACCTTCAGAGCAAGGCGGTCGAAATCGTCGATGGTGATTTCCCGTATGGTGTTGCGGCCGATGGGGCATTCTCTGGCGCAGTAGGAATTGCACAGCTCCGGAATGTTGTATGCGGTGGCCATCGCCTTGACTTCCTCAGGGTAGGGGGTGATGGTGTCCAGCTCAATGCGGGCCAGTCTTGTGCGGTCAATACCTATGATCTCGGCAGCTTTCTCGCGGCTTGAGAAGTCTGGATTGTGTTCTGCCGCCTCCGAGCGTGCAAGGTAATATCTGTTGTCGGCGGCTTTTGTGGCTTTTTTGCCCATAATGATTCCTTCCTTTTTGCATAAGTATAGATCTACATAAATATAGTACGCATCAGCATACCTTATATCAGTGCGGATGATGCAGCTATAAGCATCGGTTGAGAAGTTGAGCAGAGCACTAAAAAGATATCCTTTATAGTTTATTAGAAAAGTGTGCTTTTGTAAAGATTATTTTTTGAAAAAGGCAGTTGAGAGAACGGGAAAAATTTGGTAATATATAAAAATGGGGGATCTGAATCTATAAAAACGACAGGAGGACGGGTAAATGGGATTGATCAAAGCGGCGAAGGAGGCGGTCAGCTCAATGCTGGCTGACCAGTGGAGGGAGTACTTCTATTGCGACTCACTCTCCAATGATATTCTTGTCACAAAGGGAAGAAAGCGCACCGGCGGGCGGGGCAGCAACAATAAAGGCTCGGACAATATCATCTCCGACGGCTCCATCGTGGCCGTGAACGAGGGACAGTGCATGATTATCGTGGAGCAGGGGGAGATTGTTGAGTTCTGTGCCGAAGCAGGGGAGTTCGTCTATGATAATTCCACGGAGCCCAGTCTGTTCGGCGGGGATCTGGGGGAAGGCATCATGGATACCTTCAAGGCCATCGGCAGGAGGTTCACCTTCGGCGGGAGCGCCGGCAAGGATCAGAGGGTGTACTTCTTTAACACAAAAGAGATCATGGATAACCTCTATGGGACTGCGACGCCGATTCCTTTTCGGTATATAGACGACAACATCGGTCTTGATCTGGACGTGACGATTCGCTGCAACGGCTCTTATTCCTTCAGGATCAAGGATCCGCTGCTGTTCTATCAGAATGTCTGCGGAAATGTGACGGACAGCTACAGCCGCAGCCAGATCCAGAACCAGATGAAGGCGGAGCTGATGACGGCCATGCAGCCGGCGCTGGGCAGGATCAGCAGGCTGCGGGTGCGTGTCTCGGATATTCCTTTCCACGTGACAGAGCTGGTGGACGCAGTGAATGCGGAGCTGTCGGAGAAGTGGGAGAATCTGCGGGGCATCGTGGTGGTGAGCATGACCATGAATCCTCCTTCTATGCCGGAGGATATTACCAGAAAGATCAGCGAGCTGCAGACAACAGCTACTCTGCGCAATGCGAACATGGCGGCGGCGACCCTTGTGGGCGCTCAGGCGGAGGCCATGAAGGCGGCAGCGTCCAATACTGCCACCGGCCCTATGATGGCCTTTGCGGGGATGAATATGGCGAATGCCGCAGGAGGGATGGATGCGGCTTCCCTATATGCCATGGGGGCAGCTCAGGCAGGGCAGAATCAGGCAAAGGCACCCGTGCCGGGATGGACCTGCAGCTGCGGACATAAAGACAACAGAGGAAAATTCTGTATGGAATGCGGCCGTCCAAAGCCGTCGGAGGCAGGGTGGACCTGCAGCTGCGGAGCGGTGAATCAGGGAAAGTTCTGTACCAGCTGCGGAAGCAGAAGACCGGAGGGCGCTCCCCTTTATAAGTGCGACAAATGCGGCTGGGAGCCGGAGGATCCGACGCATCCGCCGAAGTTCTGCCCTGAATGCGGCGATGTGTTTGATGAAAGGGATAGGGTATAATGTCACCAGACATTATACGGGCCCGGAGCGAAGCGGAGTGGCCATCCCCCCGGAGGGAACCGTGTCCGCTTGCGGACAAGGTATAGTGTGGCAGGGAGCGAAAGAGACGTGCGGTGCCAAGGGTGAGGGGAGTACTTACCGGCTAGAGTTTTAAGCGGCGGAGGGACAAATGAGCATATATGATACATTGAATAAAGAACAGAAAGCGGCAGTGCTGCAGACGGAAGGCCCGGTGCTGCTGCTGGCCGGGGCAGGGAGCGGCAAGACCCGAGTGCTCACCCACAGAATCGCTTATCTCATCGACGAGATGGGAGTAAACCCCTGGAACATTCTGGCGATCACCTTTACCAACAAGGCGGCAGGGGAGATGCGGGAACGGGTGGATAAGCTGGTTTCCTTCGGGGCAGGTCAGGTCTGGGTCTCCACCTTCCACTCTGCCTGCCTGCGGATCCTGCGGCGGCATATCGGCAGGCTGGGCTATAGCGGCAACTTCACGGTCTACGACACAGACGATCAGAAGGTAGTTATCAAAGGCGTCATGAAGCGGCTGAATCTGGATCCCAAGGTATATAGAGAGCGTGGACTCCTCAGCGAGATTTCCTCCGCCAAAGATGAGCTGATTTCCGTCAGCGCATATGAGAAGGAGGCGGCAGCGGACTTCGGCAAGGAGGTATATGCCAAGGCATACCGGGAGTATCAGGAGACGCTTCAGGCTAACAATGCGCTTGATTTCGACGATATCATCGTAAAGACAGTGGAGCTGTTCCGGAGCTGTCCGGAGGTGCTGGATTCTTATCAGGAGCAGTTTCAGTATATTATGGTGGATGAATATCAGGATACCAACACTGCACAGTTCGAGCTGGTGAGACTGCTGGCCGGGAAGTACAGGAACCTCTGTGTGGTGGGGGATGACGATCAGTCCATTTATAAGTTCAGGGGGGCCAACATCAGGAACATTCTGGACTTTGAGAAGTACTTTTCCGAGGCGGTGTCCATCAAGCTGGAACAGAATTACCGGTCTACTCAGTTCATATTGGATGCAGCTAATGCGGTAATACACAACAATGAGGGGCGGAAGGACAAGGCGCTCTGGACAGCCCGAAAGGGCGGCAGCAGGGTTCGCTTCCAACAGTT
This sequence comes from uncultured bacterium, assembly GCA_947565325.1. Classification (GTDB taxonomy): domain Bacteria; phylum Bacillota; class Clostridia; order Lachnospirales; family Lachnospiraceae; genus Acetatifactor. The sequence continues at coordinate 1,363 of CANOFQ010000215.1, read as the reverse complement.
TGACAGCGCCTATGAGGAGGCGGAATACATCGCCGGGGACATACGGCATCAGACGGAGAAGGAGAATACGGCCTATAGGGACTGTGCAGTGCTTTTTCGTACCAATGCGCAGGCCCGTCTGCTGGAGGAGCAGATGATCATGGAGGGGATCCCCTACCATGTGGTGGGAGGCACGAACTTCTATTCACGGATGGAGATCAAGGATATTCTGGCGTACCTGAAGGTGATAGACACGGGGCGGGACGATGTGTCGGTGAGGCGTATCGTCAATGTGCCTAAGCGGGGCATCGGGAATGCGACGCTGGAGAAGCTGGAGGATTATGCCCAGCTGCGGGGCATAGGGCTCTACGAAGCCATGGAACAGGCCGATGACATTATGGATCTGGGCCGGGCGGCATCGAAAATTCGCCCCTTTGTCCATCTGATTCAGGATTTCCGCAGAAAGAGCCTGAAGATGACGATCTCAGAGCTGATCCGTGGCATTGTGGATCAGACGAAGTACGGGGAGTATCTTAAGGACTACGACGACGAGAGTGCCGAGGACAGGATGGCGAATGTAGACGAGCTGGTGACCAAGGCTGTGAGCTATGAGGAGAGCCATGAGGAGGCGTCACTGACGGAGTTTCTGTCGGAGGTGGCTCTGGTGGCGGACATCGACAATGTGGACGGGGATGCGGACAGAGTGCTTCTGATGACGCTCCATTCCGCAAAGGGGCTGGAATTTGCGAACGTGTACCTTGCGGGGCTGGAGGAGGGGCTGTTTCCCAGCTACATGGCGGCCAACTCTCCTGACAAGTCTGATCTGGAGGAGGAGCGCAGGCTTGCCTATGTGGGAATCACAAGGGCCAGGGACGAACTGACCCTGACCTGCGCCAGAACGAGGATGGTCAGGGGGGAGACACAGTACAATGCGGTGAGCCGTTTCGTGCGCGAGATCCCGCCGGAGCTGCTGGAGGAAGGGGCTTCGGGCCGCAGAAGGGTGCAGGGCTTTTCAAAGAGCGGCTTCGCAGCGGAGGGCCGGAGCCCTGGAAAAGACAGTGTCTCGGGCACCCAGAATGCCCCGGCGGGAGAAAGGGCTCTTGAGAATGGAAACGCTTCGGACAGAGGCGGCACTTCGAGAAGGGAGGGGACTCCGCCGCCCTTCGGCAGGCCAAGAGCCATCGTTCGCCCTACGGCCACGGCCAAGGCAGACAAGCCTTTCATTGCAAAAGGGATCGGCAGTCTGAACAAGGTGACGGGTATCTCCAAGGGGGTGCCTTATCAGGCGCCGGAGAAGCTGTCCTATACGGTGGGTGACAGGGTTTCTCATGTGAAATATGGAGAGGGGAGCGTTCTTGGCATTGACAGGGAGCCTAATGATTAC
>CANOFQ010000214.1 GCA_947565325.1 uncultured bacterium | reverse complement strand
TGGACACTCTATTATATCGGTTATGACAATCCACAAGGTATTTCCGATTTCATGACAGAAAAAAGAATTCCTGTGCTCACAATGCCCTCATCATGGTGGAAGGGGGAAATGCTTTCGGATTTCCAGCCTTACAACATCAAAATATATGTCCACACGGTCAACGAGGAGGCGGAATGCCGTCTGAAAATCGAGCAGGGCGTCAGCGGCTTCTATTCGGATGTCATTCGTCCCACTGCCGTCAGACACTGGCGCAGGCGCTGAACGGGAGCATCGAAATGGTTTTTTACACGAAATCCGCCCCCTGCTCTTTCATCCTGCCCGCCACAGCCTCCCCGTCCAGCTGTCCCGGGAGAAAACGGCTGGCTGCACACATTGCCGCTGCAATTCCTGCAGCCTCTCCCATGCTGTGGCAGCAGATCTGAATCCGGACGGAAGACTGGGCCACAAAGTCCGCACCGATGCAGCGGCCCGCCACCAGCAGATTTTCCACATCCGCACTAACCAGACAGTCATAAGGTATCTCATACCAAGGCTTCTCGGGATCCCCTTTGGGCAGCTCCTCCCGAAACAGACCTTCCCCGCCGTGTACGTCCACGGGATAATTGCATTGGCTGATACAGCCCCTGCACTTCCTCTGCCCCAGCACATCCATGGCCGTCAGCTCATATTTCGTGTGGATCCGTCGGCTCTCCCGGATTCCCGGCACCACGGATACAGCGGAAATATACGCATTTTCAAATCCCTTGAAGTATTTCTTGTAAAACTGCAGCTCCTTATAGATAAACGCCCTGCCCCGCAGCTGCAGCTGCGTCAGCTGAAGCGGGTCGCAGGCATCTGTCAGGTCGAAGAACTCCGGATTATTGAAAGCCAGCCCATCCTTTCTCCCCGGAATCTCAAACATGGTCCAATACGCCATGCTCTGCTCCCATAGATCTCCCCGTGCAACGGCCTGCCGGAAAACAGGCTTCAGTGCGCTGTCCCTTTTTTCCACCACACATCCGAAGAGGCCTCCTCCTGCCCTGCCGGATCTGGCATTGTCCGGATCTCCCAAGCTGTCCAGAAAATCCCCCAGTACCTCCTTGTCCACCCCGTCCACAAAGTAGCGCAGACTCATGGGCTGGTTCATCTTCGTCTTCGGATGACCCGCTTCAAACCTCGCTCCCGCCAGAACCGAGAGCGAGCCGTCCCCCGTACAGTCGACGAATATCTTTCCCTCTATCTTACGGATACCGTCCCTGCAAGCAACTGCAACAGCACAGATCCGTTCCTTTTTTGCAGACTCTCTCCCCTCCATGGACATTCCTTCTTCCATTTTCGCACCGCAGACGCACCCATGAAGGAGGATTCGCACTCCGTTTTCCCGGCACATCTGCTCCAGAAAAATCCCATGCAGGACAGGATCAAAGGAATTTTCAATATACTTTTCCCCATGGTACTCCCGGATCCTCCTGTCAAGCTCGTTATGGAGGCCGGAACATCTGGGCTCCCCGGGCACCCTGACCGTCATATAGGGCATCACCAGCGCTCCCACCGCACTGCCGCCAAGATATCCCTGACTTTCCACCAGCAGCACATCCGCTCCCTCTCTGGCGGCAGCGATTGCCGCAAATGCGCCTGCGCTGCCACCTCCGCAGACAATTACTTCTGCGCTAAGATAGGTTTCCAGTCCATTCCAGTCGATGCAGTCTTGTCTATTCATGGTACATTCCCTCCTCCATATTCAACATTCCGCATTCTGTCTGCGCACATATGATATGGTTTCTTTCCGGCACCTCAAATATAATTATTTCTGCCAAATAAGGCCTCACGTCAGATTTTGCTCCTGCCGCTCTCTTCCGTTTCATCCTTATCTATTATATAACCCTTTATTCCCCCTTTCGCAATGCTGAAAATGGCTATTTGCATTGTCATTTTTGGTGCAGCATATCAGTCTATTCCTAAACCGATCCCTGCCGCAGCTGCTGAAGGCATTATTGCCGATCTCAGTCACACCGTCCAGAATGGCCGCCTCACTGTCGGATCCCTAGGACACCGAATTATTCCAGTTATACTGTGTCTTGCTCTGTCCGATTGTTGAAATTATACAGAAAATATGATACGATAATATATAGATACACTGTCCGGCAATTCTTTGTTCTCCGAATTTCGGAATAGTGAGAACCTCAGCAACAGATAAAAGCAAGGGAATCAGAGACAGGAGGAAGAATATATGGGGAGAGGCGGAGAAAAAAGCGGCGGTACCAACAATTCGGGCCGCGGATTTGCCAGCCATCGATCATCAGGAAGCTCTGCGTCCGGCGGAAGCACGAGGCCGTCACATAGTTCATCATCGAATCGGTCATGGAGCTCGCCGCCAGAGGAGCCGGCGAATCCACCGCCAAGACAATCATGGGATCCACCGCCCCGAAGGCGGTCATGGAGCGCACCGCCGCCCAGCCAGTCGTGGAGCCCGCCGCCGTCAAGTCAGTCGTGGAGCTCGTCGCCGTCAAGTCAGTCACAGACCTCATCGTCGTCAAGTCAGTCGTGGAGCTCATCGCCGTCAAGTCAGTCGTGGAGCTCATCGCCGTCAAGTCAGTCGTGGAGCTCATCGCCGTCAAGTCGCACATATGGTACATCGGCACCGGCATCGGGACACACATGGGGCGCACCTCCTCCATTTGTGCAGGGAAACACTAAAAAAAGAGGAATGGGAGGATTCTTTGCCGTATTCGGACTCTTTGCGGCGATGTGCATAGGCATAACCTCGATTTCCCCAAAAAATCCAAATAACTCCAAGAACGTGGCCGAGAGCACCGTTGACAGCCAAGAGCAAGCCGTCGGCTCTGATGACAGTGAAATGATCAAGCTGACTGCCGAGGCATGTATCAGAAACGACAAGATGCTGGAGGATTCCCTTGGCTGGCTGACAGATACCAAAGAAGTGACATCTGCCATGGACTATTTCTATGATAAAACAGGAATTCAGCCTTATCTGCTCATTTGTGACAGAATAGACGGAAAGGGCGGTGAAATCACTGATGCCGAGGCGGAGGCTTACCTGGACGTACTGTATTCCTCCCTCTATGCAGATGAAGGCCATATGATTTTTGTCTTTATGGAATATGAAGAATCCGAATACATCACATTTCTGTATACCGGATCAGATGCGGACAGCCTGATGGACGGGGAGGCCAAGGAGATTTTTCTGACCCATGCAGACCGGTATTATACTGATTCATCCTTGTCTGATGAAGCATATTTTGCAAAGATATTCCGGAATTCTGCAGACGATATTATGGGAAAATGAACAGCTGTTTCCAAAAGTGAATGTGTTTCCACAAAAAGCCGTGTTCGAGTCACCCTGTATCTCGAACACGGTTTTATTCATTCCGGCTTACTGCCCCTTTTTCATTCCGCAACACTCTTTAAGGACGTTAAGGACATATATAGCCTCCCTGAATACAGAATACTCCGTTCGTCATGGGTCTGTTCACTCCCGTCTCCTCCTGCAGGGCACCCTCCAGCCTGCCCCGACGGATCAGCTCTTCCACCACATAGCTGACAAGTTCATTGCAGTACACAGACAGCCACTGGTTGATCTGTCCATGGAGACGCTTGGGCACGAATCCCTCAAAGCTACTCCTGACGTTCAGGATCCAGTCCGCCAAAAGCTTATCCAGTCTGCTGTCCCCGCCCTCGAACAAGGCGCAGAAATCCTGAAACTGCTGTGTGGTAAAGCAGGGAAAGTTCAGCCGATAGCCAGCCCCGTCCTTCTTTATCAGGTTCTTTTCCAGCAGCCGCACGGCATCCTGCCGGGCCAGCGCCCCTTCCGGCAGCACCCCGTCCCGACACTTTTCGGGAATCCCGCTGACAGTAAGCCATCTGATGCCGCCATGGTGATAGACCTCGGCATCAAAATACTGTGCCTGCCAATAATAATACATAAACAGCTTTCCGTTCTGAGATCTGCTGCCGCTGTCGTCTCCTGCTACATTACAGCCCGCTTCATGCTCCCAGCCCATTTCCCTGTCGTCCGGCGTCTCCTCAACGATATACCATCCATACCCGCCGTCCTTCCTGGGCGGATACTCCCCGTCAGGAAGCTTCAGGCGCTTCTCCTTCAGCTCCCGGATCTTCTGTCTGATCAGATAGGGAACGAGGATATGACCCAGCCGCTCCATTCCAAAGTCCCTGCCATAAAACCCGATCTGGCTAATATTTCTGTCCTGTCCCCAGAGCAGCTCCTCATAGCAATCGGCCGCCGCCTGCACCATAGGCTCCAGCACCGCATTCATCGCCGCCCGGTCCCGCAGCCGGAGCAAGATGAAATCCGTCCCGTACTTGTTCCCTATCTTCCGCACCGCATCCCCGTACTCCAGCCTCGGCAGCTCATCCTCGATATACATAGTGGGAATGCCCGTACACAGACTGATCTCCTCCACCGTCAGCGGCTCCTCATAAGCCGCCCTGCAGACCGCCCGGGCGAGCTGCGTCCCCAGATATCTGTCAGTGTCAATGCTTCCGTTACAGCAGTCCGTATTCCAATTGATTCTTTGATATACCTTGTCCATCCGTTTCATCCCTATCCTTTCCCTGATCCTGCTCCGCCCCACGTTCAGACGCCATTTGACAGTGGTTTCCGGCAATGAGTATTTTTGTGACAGCTGCTTCACCGACATTTCCCCGATATAATAGTCCACAAAAATATTCCTATAGTCGGCTGAAAGCGTGTGCAGGCACCGAAATACCGGCTCATATTCCTCCTCCAGCTCCTCCTCGTCGATCTGGCAGTAGTCTTCCACCTCATAAAGCTCTTTGTCTGAAAGAACCGCCTTTCTCCGTGCCTTCTCCCGGGCGAAATGTGCATAGCGGTTATGGGCGATGCGCCACACCCATGCCTCCAGAGACTCGATCTTATATTTTCCGATACCATCCAAAATGTACAAGAGAATCTCACCGGCCAGGTCCTCCGCATCCTGACGATCGCTCAGCCGTTTGCAGCTGAATCGATAGATCGGCTCCACAAAAGGGAGTATCTCATTTCCGTCCATTGCCCGCCTCCTTTTTCTGATAGGAAAATGTCCGGCAGGAGTACTCCACGTCTCCCGCTCCTTCGCCCTTCCACTGTCATCCTCTCGCCCCGCCGCAGGCTGAGACAGCCTCAGAGCTCATTCAACACCGGCACCGTAACTGCAGCTACACCCTATAAGTGTCCGCCGATGCCTTATGGATAGTTAATTTGATAAAAAAGCTCCCTTGCGGTAATGTTTCGTCCATGCAGCGTCTGCCTGCCGCTCCTGCTGCAGGCCGGCAGGCTTCTGCTCCATCCGCTCCGTAGCCTTGTGCGGAACCGGCTCCGCTCCTCTGTGAACCGGTCGTCATCTCCTCAAAATCGGACGCAAAAAAAGCACCTCCCAAGGTGCGGTCTCCTGATCCTTATGCATGACAAGCCCTCCCTTCACAGCTCTTCACGGATTCACTTTCAGAATCGTTTTCCTTTTACAACGCATACATGATAGCACATAAAAACAAGATTGGCAAGTGGGCAACTAATGAAACTGCACAGGCGGCTCCGTCGAATTCGATGGATTCATCTTGCGGCGGGCAGCCTGCCCGCAAAAAGCAGGTGCCCGCCGGCAGCATGATTGATCTTATTTGTCGCAGCCGCAGTCCTCACATCTGTCGAATGCCGGATTGAAGGCATAGAAATTCTTGCTGTCCAGATGATCCTGGGTGATGCGCAGCGCTTCGCCGAAGCGCTGGAAATGCACGATCTCCCGTGCCCGCAGGAACTTGATGGGCTCGCACACGTCCGGCTCCGTGATCAGGCGCAGGATGTTCTCATAGGTGGCCCTGGCTTTCTGTTCCGCAGCCAGATCCTCTGTCAGATCCGTGACAGGGTCTCCCTTCACCTGAAACTCGCAGGCATTGAAGGGAATTCCTGCGGCAGCCGTGGGCCATACTCCCACAGTGTGGTCCACGTAATAGGTTGCAAAGCCGCTCTTCTCGATCTCTTCCATGGACAGGTTGCGGGTCAGCTGATGCACGATGGCGCTGACCATCTCCATGTGTGCCAGTTCCTCTGTACCTACAGAAGCCTTAGAAATGTTCCATTTTGCGATGTTCGTGTTGGATTTTAATTGTTGGTCGAAATATTCATGCAATATGATGTAAAGTTTTAAATAAATATCATTGATATTTACACGAATATATGCTATGCTATCGCCAACACCTTTAGGGAGGACGGATTGATGTATAGAAAAATTATAAGCTTCCTAGAAGCATGGAAAGAAAACGAACACCGCAAACCTCTTATTTTACAGGGAGCAAGGCAGGTCGGCAAGACCTACTCTATTCTGGAGTTTGGACGCACCCACATTTTCATAGTGGGTGCGTCCAAACTCCAGAATAGA
>CANOFQ010000213.1 GCA_947565325.1 uncultured bacterium | reverse complement strand
ACCTTCCGATGGCTCCCCATCCCTTTATCGGGTTCTCACCTTCCGACGGCTTCCCATCCCTTTATCGGGTTCTCACCTTCCAATGGCTTCCCATCCCCTTTATCGGGTTCTCACCTTCCGATGGCTCCCCATCCCTTTATCGGGTTCTCACCTTCCGACGGCTTCCCTATTCCTTCGTCTGGCTCTTGTCTTCGTACAGATTCGTCATCTGCCCGAATGTATAGAGCTGGTTGCTCACGTCCCGGCTGATCTCCTCACAGGTCCGCTCCAGCGTCTGCCTCTGGGTATCCAGCTCTCCCGCCATACGTTCCTGGCGCTCCATCATATAGGACATTGTCTCCTGCATCTGTCGGTTCGACTCCACGAGAGCATTCACCGCATCTATCAGCCTTCTGCTGCTCTCCGAATTCACTGTCTGGGTCTGGGCAGCAGACTTCAGAGCGCCGTCCAGCCCCTTGAAGCCCGTTCCCATAACAGACTGGAGCTGCTCCAGAAACGCCCCGGCCAGTCGCTCCATTGCCTCGGTCTGAACACTCGCCTCGCCCCTGGATATCTCCAGAAGCTGCTTCATGTAATTGGCCATATTGGCCTGATACACCAGCATGGCGGTAAGGTTCTCCTCCCCGGACTCCGCCTGAGGCGGCAGGGCGCACTGTCTGAACACGTTCAGAAAATAGTCCAGCTTCTCATAGGCATCCGCCATAATGCTGCGGTAGACGATATTGAATATCAGCGAGAATATAATGCCGTATACAGAAGTATGAAAGGCCACCTTCATCCCTGACAGCAGAGGGCCTACATTGTCGGAGATCGTATAGATATCGTCCCCCTTGAAGGATCCAAGCCCCAGCGACAGCCCGATAAAGGTTCCAAGGATCCCCAGCCCCGTCATGGCACCGGAAATGCCGGAATTGTAAAAGCTGCAGCCCACTCTCTCCAGCAGCTCTTCGCTGATGTAATCACCGATATCGCAGGTATTCACATAAGCCCTGCCCCTGCGGCGGCTGCGTATCTGCGCCCTGTATCTTCCGTAGGCCTCCCTCAGGCTTCTGTCCTCGAAGAGTCCCTTGCGCTCCTGCAGCGCCGGCCAGAGGTTCTTGCCTCCCCCTTCCTTGTATTCCTTCAGCAGCTCCTCCGCCACGTCCTCCAGCTCGTCCGTGACACGGTTCAGCCGCAGGAAGCTCACGGCGGAGATCAGGAACAGGATCCCTATGATCAGAAGGAACACCCCGTTGACGATCAGGTTGCTGAGGGAAGCCACCTCCCCCGTAAACACGCCGTTGATGTACAGAATAAACGCAACCATTACCACATATACCACAAACAGTACATAAAATAGTTTATTTTTCATCTGTGATTTCCTTTACCTCGTATCCGGCCTCTGTAACAGCCGCAGTGAGCCTATCTTCTGTGACCTCCCCGTCCAGCTCCACCAGTGCGCTTTTTCCCTCAAGGCTCATGGTGACAGCTTTCACACCCTCAACTGCCTCCAGCGCCTTCTGCACTCTTCCCGTGCAGTGTCCGCACATCATTCCCTCAATCAACATTTTCTTGGTCATATTCATTTCCTTCCTTTCTCCGCAGGCTGCGCCTGCGCCACTGTTATTTCCGAACTCACATTTGCTGTCGGCCTCCGGATCTGCCCCGTTTCCGCCGGATTCCGGGACTGCCTCGTTCTTGTCTGCTTTCCGGCAGTACTGCTGCCCGCCGTTCTTTGCCGCTCCTGCTTCAGGCCGGCCCCTCCCGATCCTGTCCAGAGCTTCAGCCGAGCCCCCGCCGGACGCCTTTCCCTCCGAGGCCGCCCCGGCAGCATCCTCCGCAGACATGCTTCCCGCAGAAGCGCCCGCCGCCCTGAAGCCGCTCTTAAACCGCTTCAGCCGCAGAGCGTTGCCCACCACGAAGATGCTGCTCAGGCTCATGGCCGCTGCCCCGAACATGGGGTTCAGCTTTATTCCAAATAAAGGATACCACACTCCGGCCGCTAAGGGAATACCTATTGTGTTATAAAAAAATGCCCAGAACAGATTCTGCTTGATATTGCGGATCACTGCCCGGCTTAACCGCACCGCCGTCACTGCGTCCCGAAGGTCGCTCTTCATCAGTACGATATCCGCACTCTCCATGGCCACGTCCGTCCCTGCGCCGATGGCCATGCCCACGTCGGCGGCCACAAGGGCCGGCGCATCGTTGATGCCGTCCCCGATCATTGCCACCCTATGCCCCTGCGCCTTCAGCTCCCGTATCTTTCTCTCCTTGTCCGAGGGCAGAACCTCCGCCACCACCTCCGGAATGTCCAGACGCTTTCTCACCGCCTCCGCAGTACGCCGGTTGTCGCCGGTAAGCATCACCACCCGGATCCCCATCCTATGGAATTCCCGGATGGCCTTCCTAGAGGTGGGCTTCACCTCGTCCGCCACGCCGATCAGCCCCAGGAACCTGCTCTCCTGCGCCACCAGCAGGGGCGTCATGCCCTCGTCTGCCAGCCTGCCGATGCCCTCCTGCACTATAGAGTCCACGGCGATTCTGTTCTCTTCCATAAAGGCAAGGTTGCCTACGAAATACCGTGTTCCGGCCTTTGCGCCTGCGTCTTTCCTCCTCAGGACAGCTTCCCGGGTGAGGGCGTCAGAGGCTCCCGATATTCCCGCAGACGCTGTCTGCGTTCCTGAGGCTCCTACGGACCTCCCCCTTGTCTCTGCCACGGCAGTCGGCCCGTCCTCCGAATCCATACGCACCATAGGCCGGGGCGGAATGTCCTCGTCCAGCACGCCCTCCACGCCCCGGCCGAACACGGCCCGGAAATCCCGAACCTCCGGTATGTGCAGCCCCATGGAGCCTGCGTGCTCCACCACCGCCTCCGCCAGCGGATGCTCGCTTTTCTTCTCCAGCGCCGCAGCGATCTCCAGCAGTGTATCCAATGCCATGTCCTGCACGCAGACACTGGCCTCCATGACCTTCAGCCTGCCTGCGGTGATGGTTCCCGTCTTGTCCAGAACCACCGTGTCCACGTCACGGGCCTGCTGCAGCGCCTCCCCTGACTTGATCAGAATGCCGTGCCCGGCCCCCACGCCGGTTCCCACCATGATGGCCACGGGCGTGGCAAGGCCAAGGGCGCAGGGGCAGGAAATCACCAGCACCGCAATGGCGTTCGATATGGCAAATTCCGCCCCGGCCCCCGCCAGCAGCCATATTGCCAGCGTCACCAGCGCCACGCCTATCACCACCGGCACGAACACCCCGGCCACCTTGTCTGCCAGCTGGGCGATGGGGGCCTTGCTGGCCCCCGCCTCCTCCACCAGACGGATGATGGCAGCCAATGTGGTGTCCTCTCCCACCTTGTCCGCCCGGCACTTCAGAAAGCCCGCCTTGTTCACCGTGGCAGACACCACCGGGTCGCCCTCCCTCTTTTCCACAGGGACACTCTCTCCGGTGATGGCAGCCTCGTCCACACTGGAATTTCCCTCCAGCACCGTGCCGTCCACCGGCACCATGCCTCCCGGCCTCACCAGAAAGATATCCCCGGTCCGCAGCTCCTCCGTGGGAATCTCCACCTCCTGACCGTTCTGCAGGATCACTGCCGTCTTCGGCGACAAGTCCATAAGCTTCGTGATGGCCTCGCTGGTCCTGCCCTTGGAACGGTTCTCAAGATACTTCCCCACTGTGATCAAAGTCAGGATCATGCCCGCCGACTCAAAGTACAGATCATGGGAATACTGCTCCACCAGCGCCATGTCTCCATGCCCCAGCCCGTAGCTGATGCGGTACATGGCAAAGATCCCGTACCCGATGGCAGCGGAGGCGCCCAGAGCGATGAGGCTGTCCATGTTTGGCGAAAGATGCCGCAAGGTCTTGAAGCCCACCGCAAAGAACTTCCGGTTCACATATAAAATGGGCAGGAGCAGCAGAAGCTGGGTCATGGCAAAGGTCATGGCGTTTTCATTGCCGTGAAAATATTCCAGCATGAAGGCCGGAACGGGCAGCCCGAGCCATTGGCTGTACATATGGTACATGGCCACGTACATCAGGGGCAGCAGAAAGGCAACGGAAATCCCCAGCCGCCACTTCATGGCCCGGGCCTCCTCCTTCGCCTTGCGCTGCAGGCTGCTGCGGCCGTTCTTTCCTGCGCTGCGCCTGTCTTTTTCTGCGCTGTGTATATCTTCTCCTGCACTGCGCACATTTTTTTCTTCGCTACTACGTACATTTTTTTCTTCGCTGCGTATATCTTTTCCTATGTTACCTGCATCTTTTCCTGAGTTGCTCTCATCTTTGTCTGCTCCTGCGTTACTCTCATACTTCTCTGCATCGCCCATGGCGCTTCCTATGCTGCAATTCCGGCCTCCCGCAGCCTTTTCCGTGCCGCATCCGTGATTTCCCACAGTGTTTTCCGTGCTGCATACATGATATTCCCCGCCGCAGCTGCGCTCCCCGTTCTCTCCGGAAGCTTGGGCAGTCCCCCTCACCCGATCCACCCTGCCCCTTTCTGACGCTGCAGGTGCCCCGGCCCTTCCGTGTGCGCCTCCTATGATCAGCGCTGCCCCGTAGCCCGCCTTTTCCACGGCCTCCTCGATCTCCTCCTGACTGAGCCTGCTCTCGTCATAGCTGATCTCCATGGTCTCCGTCAGCAGATTCACGGAAGCCTTCTCCACGCCCGCCAGCTTCTTCGCTGCCTTCTCCACATGGGCAGAGCAGGCGGAACAGGTCATGCCTGATATATGATACCTCTCCTTCAAAGTCCTCACCCTCCTATTCCAGTTCTTATTCCAGTACTTATTTCAGTACCGTCTCTACACTTCAGCGCCCCTTCTAGGGAAGGATTTTCAGCCGCACAGCGTCTGAAATTCCTTCCGGGGCGCTTCCGTTCCGAGACTGTTTTCCAGTACCGTCATGCATCTTCAGTGCCCTTCCTAGGGAAAGATTTTCAGCCCTCCTACCCTCCCAGTTTCTTCGCCAATTCTACTGTCTCCTGCACCACTGCCAGATTTCCCTTCTGTATCTCCTCCACCACGCAGGTCTCCATGTGCTTCTGGAGCACCATATAGGCGAAGGATTTCAGAGCGCTTTCCACCGCAGCCACCTGATTCAGCACGTCCCCGCAGTATCTGTTTTCATCCAGCATTTTCCCTATGCCGTTCAGCTGGCCCGTCATCCGGTTCAGGCGGTTTTTCAGCTGCCTGAGCTCCTTGTCGCTGCGGGGCGTCGCCTTTTGATGGCAGCCGCAGGCATCATATGCTTTTTCCGTGATTTCTCCCTCGCACTGCTTTTGGATTTCTTCTGTCAGCATACTCATCCCTCTCTCATTCATCCTTTCCGATTCACTATAAAACATTCGCATTTTTAGACTGTCTGATTTTACCATAAAAATTTTCTGGCTAAAATCTGCACCCGAATGTCAAAATACCCCATGGGGGTATATCGAATTAAGAATAGGATATACCCATATGGGGTATCTGTCAAGAGATATCCAGAAAATTGCAGTCCTTCATTCATGCGAATATGGCTGTGGCATGTTGATCTGCGGCCTAAAGAGAAATATATGCGGAATAATATTTATGCCTTTACAAACTTCTGATTAGAGCTTTTAGAATTCTTGGTTTGTCCCCGATTACTATATAAACTCATCAAACGCAGTGCAATGCAAAAGAAGGAAAAGGCGGATATTTGCTTTACAGCGGTTGGATTGTTCACCGTCCCGCAAAATAGGTACTTCTGGGTTTCTTATCAAGCCAGCGTTTCGCTGAGCAGAAAATCCGCTATGTGCATTGTCTTAATGCCCTCATAGTTTCCTCCTGCAAATTCATCTGTGGTGAGAACATATTTAGGGTAATTATCACGTATTTCAAGCAAACGATCGTACTCCCGTTTTTTCGTCTGTTCAAATTTCATTTCCTGCGTGACCTGAACATATACTTTTTCATTTTGCCTCGTAGCTACAAAATCAATTTCACCATCCGCTGTTTTGCCCACATTGACAGCGTACCCACGCCTGCAAAGCTCCAAATAAACGATATTCTCAAGGCTTGAAGCCGCACTGTCTGCATTATATCCGAGAACGCTGTGACGCAGGGCAACATCCGCAAGGTAAAATTTTTCCTGCGTTTTCAGAATTTCCTTTCCCTGCAGATCATACCGTGAGCAGCGATGGAGCAAATATGCCTTTTCCAGCTTTTCCAAGTAGCTGTAGACCGTCTCGTTGTCAAGGGACCGACGCTCCGATTTCAGATAGTCCGCAATCGACTTTGCCGAAAAAGTATTGCCCACGTTATTAAAGGTGTATTTTACGACTCGCTCCAGCTGGTCGATTTTCCTGATCTGATTCCTTTTTACAATATCCGAAAAAATCGTTGAATAGTATATATCCCTGACAATCGTATAAATCTCATCCTGAGTATACGCCTGCAAGTGCGTTGCCGGGAATCCGCCCCCAGCAATTCCGGTTTCTTAAAATCAATATGCTTTAATACCGACCGC
>CANOFQ010000212.1 GCA_947565325.1 uncultured bacterium | reverse complement strand
ATGTACTCCGGCTCCAGCATGTTCCAGAGGCCAATGGCAATGGTATAATACTTTCTGTCGTTGCCCATGATGACCTTTGCGAAGATATAGTCCACCCATGGCCCCATGAAGGAGGTCAGCAGGGTGTAGGTGATGATGGGCTTCGACAGGGGAATGGTGATGTGGATGAAGGTATCCCATTTGGATGCCCCGTCGATATAGGCAGCCTCGTCGATGGTCTTGGGGATAGTGTCAAAGAATCCCTTGGCCATATAGAAGCCCAAGCCTGCGCCGCCGGAATAGACCAGCACCAGCGCCACCTGCTTCAAAAGCCCCGTCTCCAGAAGCCCAAGCCCCTTCAGGATATAGTAGACGGCGATCATGGACATGAAGCCCGGGAACATACCCAGAATCAGGGCGATGTTCATGAAGGGCTTGCGCATCTTGAACCGCAGCCTGCTCATGCAGTAGGACACGCACAGCACGAAGAAGGCCGCCAGAACCGTGCTGAAGACGGCGATGATCAAGGTGTTCAGGAACCACCTCGTAAAATCGATATTGCTGTGGCCCGTCACCAGATTCTTATAATTGTCCAGCGTGAAGCCCTTGGGCCAGATATAGCTCTTATAGGTGCCGCCCTCCTTCCGGAAGGAGGTCAGGACCACGTAGAATATAGGCAGTACCCAGATCAGGCTCAGCACCGCCAGCAGCACATGGCTGAACGTATTCGTAATCATTCTCTTTGCTCTCATTATTGGAACGCCCCCTCATCTTTATAAGAACCGGTACGCCGGTAGGTTATCAGCGACAAAACGGCCAAAATGATGAACACCAGAATGCCGATGACCGCACCCAGATTATAGTCCTTCTGTGTGATGGTCAGCTTATACAGCCATGTCACCAGCAGATCCGTCTTTCCTGCGAAGTAATACTCCAGAGAATCCGGGCCGCCTCCCGACAGCAGATAGATCACGTTGAAGCTGTTGATATTGCCCGTGAAGGCCGTGATCAGGTTCGGCGTCATGACGAACAGCATATAGGGAAGGGTGATCTTGCGGAAAATCGTGGGGGCCGCAGCGCCGTCGATCTTGGCCGCCTCGTACAGCTCCGCCGGGATGTTCTGCAGAATTCCCGTGGTGGACAGCATGGTGTAGGGCACGCCGATCCAGATATTGATCAGGATAATGGTGATCTTGGCGTACAAGGGGTTTGAAAAGAAGGGAATGGAGTCCGTGGCCCCGATCAGCCCCATCTGCCTCAGCAGCACGTTCACCGGACCGTTGTCATTGAAGATGGTCCTCATGGTCAGCAGGGTCACGAACTGGGGCACCGCCACCGACAGCACGAACATGAATCTCCAGAAGCCCTTCATCTTGGTGCCCCTGCGGTTGATCAGAAGCGCCAGCAGGAGCCCCAGGATATAACAGCTCACCGTGGCCGACACCGCCCAGATCAGTGTCCACCCCAGCACCGGCCAGAAGGTGGTGGCCAGCTTCCCGCCCTGAGAGAACATGGCCGAGAAATTACTGAAGCCCACCCATGAGAATAGGTTTCCGGGGGGCTGATGCTCATGATCGTAGCTGGTGAACGCAATCAGGATCATGAAGATCAGCGGCACGACGGTAAAGCACAGAATACCGAAAATGGGGAATGTCATCAGCATGGCGTGAAGGTTCTCCTCCTTCAGAGACCGGAGGTCATCCCGGAAGGTGGGCACGGGCCGCCCCTTTTCCTTTCTCTTCTGTGTACAGAAAGCGCTTTTTGCAGACATAAAGGCAATGAACACGATGAATGCCGTGATCACCAGAGTGATGACCCCGTACAGCAGGCAGAGCATGGAATTGTCACCGGTGGTGTACTCATAATACCCCAGCGTCTCGTTGTACACCTGCCCCTGCTCCACGGTGCCCAGCGTCACGAAATCCCCCAGAGAGTCTATGCCGAACACGATCATATAAACGATATACAGTATCTCGATGGCCAGAAAGATCGCTCCTCTGACGATCTGCCTATTCACCAGATTGCCGAACCCAAAGACGAAATACGAAATTCTGGTACGGATGTCGCCTTCCTTGAAAACCTGCGAAATGCTGGCGTCTCTGGGCCTTTCATACAATGACTCATTTTTCTTCTTAAAGAGTCCCATCCCTCAGAAATCCTCCTGTTCCTTGACTTTCTTAGTTACGGTGGATCATGCCACACCATTCTGCCCAAGCTGCGCCCGCCCCGTCTCCCGGTACCGGCGGGCGCACTCCGGGCAAAGCTCTGCAGGGTACAGTCACTCTCTCGTCATGGCGGTCACGAAGGTGTCCAGCTTCTCCTGCACATTGTCCTTTGTGATCTCTCCGCTCTTGATCTCCGTGGAGATGGCCCCTGCATTGCTCCAGTACCTTGCGCTGAACACAGAGTTGGCAGGCTGTGCCACACTGTAGTTGTTGGACTCTTCGATGAGAACCGCCGTCAGGGCGTCCGCCAGAACCTCTGCGTTCTCGCTGGCCTTGGTGTTGGTAGGCACCTGAGAGGACATCTGGAAGCGCAGAAGCTGATTCTCCGCATTGCCCAGATACGCCGCAAAGGCCACTGCCGCCGCCATGTTCTTGGACTGGGCGTTGATGCCGATGGCCTTGGAGGAATAGAAGCCCATCAGCTGATGATCCGTTCCGTTCAGATTGAAGGTAGGGATGGTGGTGAAGCCGAGGTCGTCGCCCAGCACGTCATGGAAATTCTGATACTCCCATGTGCCGCCGAACCATGCCCCCAGCCTGTGCTCCGCAATCAGCTCCGTAACCGTCAGGTCGCTGTCGAAGGCACATTTCTTATTGTTCCGCAGATCGATCAGGTAATTGGTCACAGCCACGCCCGTAGCATTGTTCCAGTCCACTCCTGCGGAGAGGTCGCTGCCGTCCTTGCCGAACACGCTCAGACCTGCGCCATAGTAATAGCACGCCAGCTTCCAGCCGCCTGCGGACTCAAAATAATAATTGTACACATTGTCGGCCGTTTCCTTGGCCATGATCTTTTCTATGGAAGTGACATCCTCGTCGCCCAGAATGCTCTTGTCATAGTACATGAAAAACGTATTGTGCGTGAAAGGGATCGCATACACCTTGCCGTCCACTGTGACAGTGTCCACCACGTTCTGGGCGTTCTCTTCCTTCACCATGGTCTCCGTACTGCCGCCCAGCTGTGCGATGGCGCCCGCCTCCACAAGGGAGGGAAGCTGGTCGCTGGCAAACATGAACACGTCCGCCGCTGCGCTCACGTCCCTCAGCACAGACTCCTGACATACGTCCTCGCCCACGATCTCAGTGGTCCACTTGATGTTCCACTCCGGATGCTCCGCTGCAAAGGCCTCCTGCTGCTTGGCCATGATGCCGCTGTCCACCTGATTCTGAGGGCACCATATCTTCAGGCTCACGTCCTGTACCCCCCTGACTCCCCTTGCACACTGCCGCCGTTTCCGCTGGGCTCTCCTTCATCGCCGCAGCCGGCCAGCATGGACGCAGCCAAAGCAGCCGTCATCAAAGCCGCACAGAATTTTTTCACTGTCTTTTTCATTCCAAAATCCTCCTTTAGAAATTTTTAATTGTTTCGTAAAGTTTCTTTATGGAAAAGATATCATAATTTTAGATATGCGTCAAGCTATGTTTTATGCACTATTTCTTATATTTTTTATTCATTTTCTATGTTTTTGTGCATTTTGTATTTTATTTCGAAATTTTTTCGAAACTATGTTCCGAAACTTTGTGCTTTCTTTTTTCGTGTCACGCCCTTCTGATCTAAGGCATTCCTCTGGAAGGGGCCGGACGGCACAGCCGTCAGGACTCCGGGAAGTTTCGCCGGATGCCTTGTGTTTTCCCCCCCTGCTTGCTATAATCAATGCAGAGGAAAAGTTACCCCTTGTCATTTTTCACAAACTTTTACAGGGAGGCTTATGACCCATGGCTACCATAAACGACATTGCCGAGAGGCTGGGGATCACCAAGGGCACCGTTTCCAAAGGACTGAACAATGCGGAAGATGTCAGCGAGGAAATGCGGAAGAAAATCCTGGAGACGGCGGTGGAGCTGGGATATGTGAACAAGCGCCGGCTGAAGCGGGAGAAAAAGCTCTGTGTCCTCGTGGAGAACATAGAATATCAGACACCGAACCAGTTCGGCCATGATATCGTGCTGGGCTTCAAGCAGATGGCCGAGCCCGACGGCTGGACCGTTGACGTCATCCCCATAGACATGGAGTTCCAGAGAGGCATCCCCTACGGGGTCTTCATCATGGAGCACGGCTATCAGGCCGCCTTTCTTCTGGGCCTCACCCTTCTGGATCCGTGGATGCAGGAGCTGCGCACCTCCCGGATCCCCACCGTCCTCTACGACAATTATATCAAGGAGAATCCCAACGTGGCATCCGTGGGCTGCGACAGTCAGGAGGGCTTCGAGCTTGCGGTGAAGCATCTCACCCGGCTGGGGCATCAAAAAATAGGCCTCATATCCGGCCCTCTGGAATCCTATATCCTGAAGGCCCGGTACAACGCCTATCTCGCCGCCATGGACAAATTCGGTCTGGAGATCAACGACAATTATATCGGTCTTGGGTATTACGTGAACGACTCCACGAAAAAATACATCCCCAGACTGCTGAAGGAGGGCGTCACCGCCATTCTCTTCTCCCACGATGTCCGGGCCATCTCCGCCATCACGGAATGCGACGACAGAGGCATCCGGATCCCGGAGGATCTGAGCATCATAGGCTTCGACGACCTGCCCATGACTGCCCATACCATGCCTCCCCTGACCACCGTCAGACAAGACCGGACCGCTCTGGGCAAATGCGGCTTCTACGCTCTGTCCAGCCTTCTGAACCATGTGGCCATCGGCTCCATCCTCCTGCGGGCACAGCTTATCATCAGAGATTCTACAGGGCCCGTGCGTCCGGAGGGAGCTCTTGAGGCCGGTGTCCCGAATCGCTGGCCGCATCCCCGAACGCCGGAGAGCAGCAGCTGACGCACCGCCGGGGCAAGGGGAGCAGCCGCCCCTCATATTCCATGCCCGCAGGCTTCTCCGTCTTGCCCCTACCGGGAGGCCCTGAATATAGGCCACCGGACAGCGCATGGCATTATCAATGGCAAGAAGCTGGTCCAGATTGGTGAACCTGATTCCGGCAGGCGGGCTGTCTGCCTCCGCCTGCCGGAATCTGAAATCTGCGTTTTCCTCAGGTTCTGGCAGCTCCGTCCACAGACAGGATCTCCCCTGTCACATAGCTGGCCAGATCGCTGGCCAAGAAAAGGAACGCATTGGCCACGTCCTCCGGTTCTCCCACCCGCCCAAGGGGAATGGTGGCGATGAGGGGCTTGATCATGGCCTCGGGAAGCGCAGCCACCATATCCGTTCTGGTGACGCCGGGCGCTACTGCGTTCACCCGGATGTTGTCCTTGCCCAGCTCCCTTGCCAGAGACTTGGTAAGGCCGTTCACGGCGAACTTGGAGGCCGGATAGGCCACTCCCGAGGGCTGGCCGTAGATGCTGACCATGGAGCTGGTGTTCAGGATCACGCCGCCGCCCTGCTCCTTCATCACCCTTGCCGCTGCCTGCGCACAGTTGAACACCGCATCCACGTTCAGGTTCATGGTCTTGGCGAAATCCTCCGCCTTATAATCGTATATGCTGTCCCTTGCGGAGACGCCCGCATTGTTCACCATGATGTCAAGGCTCCCGAAGGTGTCCTTCACCGTGGCCACGGCCTTCCCCACCTCCTCCGGATTCAGCAGGTCGGGGCACAGCCCGATCACCGGATATTCCGGATTCTCCCCTTTCAGCTTCTCCAGCGCCTTGTCCACCGTCTCCTGACGGGAGCCGCACAGCGCCACCTTCGCCCCGTTCTCCAGATACACCTTCACGACGGCATAGCCGATTCCTCTGGTGCCGCCCGTAACCATGGCGGTCTTTCCCTTCAACAGTTCCATAGCCTTCTACCTCCTGATCTATACTGTTTGAGACATGCCCCGGGGACGCTGCCTTTTCCTTCCCGGCCGCCTCTCGTCCCCATGGCCGCTATACTGAGAATACCTCAACGGCTCCTCCCTGTCAATCAAAGACTCCTGCAACATTCCCAAGCCAGTTAAAAATTGGCCTTATACCTGCGCAAGTGCGGCACCCGGCTCATTACTCGCAGGAACGGAACCGGGGGTTTTCATACACAGATCTGCCCCCTTACCAATTCTGCCAATACTGGAAGGTATAGAACTCCAGTCCCAGCTCCCTGGCCTTTTCAAAAAGGAAAACCAGCCTCTCCGGGGTGACGCACCAGCCGCCGTCCGCAATGGCATGGGAGTACAGGGACACCACGTTGCCCTTCCCCTCCTTCAGCTGGGTCAGAATCTGCGTGACATATTCCTCGTACTGCTCCTCGGACTCATAATTGATATTATCCAGAGAACGGGACTCCACAAAACCGCCCCGCAGTGCATGCTTATTGTTGACCTGCAGCTCATAAGCCCCCCTGACAACGG
>CANOFQ010000211.1 GCA_947565325.1 uncultured bacterium | reverse complement strand
CAGGTCCTTCACGTCATCCAATGTAAATTTCCGGATGACGTGAAGGACCTGCATGACATCTTAAGCGATGCCGAAGTAATGAAGAACTGTGAACCTGCCTACAGCCTTGAAAAGACAGCTGATTTCCTGTCAGAGTTCTGTATCAGGAAGAAAGCTGCCCTTGCCGCAGTTCATAAGGACAGCGGCAAAGTGATCGGATATATTCTGTTCCATGGGTCGCATGAGGGCGTATACGAAATGGGCTGGTTCTTCAATCAAAATTTCTGGCGGCAGGGTTATGCATATGAGGCCTGCAGAGCGGTGATTGACTATGCCTTCCATGAGCTGGACGCACACAAGATATTCGCCGAGTCTGTTGACAGTGTAAAGTCAGTGGGCCTGATGCAGAAGCTCGGTATGCAGCTGGAGGGAATCCAGAAAAGCCACACAAAAGACAATGACGGGAATTGGGCGGACCTCTATCTTTATGGTCTTTTCAAAGGCTGACGGAATATAGCATGAAATGTACCGAAAAACACCCTTCAAAAAATGGAGTATATAAACCGGGCCGGCAAACCGCAGTGTATTCTACGGCTTCTCGGCCCGGCCCTGCTTCCTTGTGCCCTTACTGTCCCATCAGACACACCCCTTTTTTTGATTAAAGTGGCGTGTTCCAATCCAGCATAAAGGGATTATCCGGCATGCTCACCACTTTCTGGAATGCCGCCGCAAAGGGAACCACATCCCTCTCATTAGAGCCGCTTGCAGCCCCCATGATATAAGCCTGAAAATATTCCGCCCATGAACTGTACCGCTCCTGAATCTTCCTTGCAGCCTCCGCTGCATACTTCATGGCTTCTTCTCTCGTCAGATAACCTGCAATGAACATCCTTCCACACATATTACATGCGCACGCATAGTCAAATGCCGTGGTGTCAGCCTTGTATTCATCGTCTTCGCATTCATCATCATACTCTTCATCATCGTCAAAGTCTTCATCGTCCTCGTCTAGCTCCTCGTCGTACTCTTCATCATCCTCAAAGTCTTCGTCGTCTTCATCTAGCTCCTCGTCGTCTTCAAAGTCTTCGTCATCTTCATCAAATTCATCGTCGTCTTCAATGTCTTCATCATCCTCATCGTACTCTTCATCATCCTCAAAGTCTTCGTCGTCTTCGTCGTACTCTTCATCATCCTCGAAGTCTTCGTTATCCTCGTCGTACTCTTCATCATCCTCGAAGTCTTCGTCAAGCCCAAAGTCTTTCTCGTCCTCGTCACTGCCCGGACCAGCATTCTCCAGCAGGTATTTTATCATTTCCACGCCACTGTCATGGTTGGTCACCAGCCAGTCCTCCTTCAGCACCCTTGCAATCATTTTTGCATTGGACTGTGTCTTCTCATATCCCCCCAGATACTTACAGCTTCCGCCGCAGTATTCCGACCATATGGCATAGGTTCCTGCAATCCACCGCTCCGCATCACTGTGCGGCAACGTTGCATCAGGCTCCTCCTTGAACCCCTTCAGCTGACTCATCTTACCCTCCGTTCTGCCCTTAAAAGGCTGCGACGGCCTTACGCTCTGTCGCTTTTGCAAGTTTGATCCCCCTCAAAATCACTCTGGTCTTCCTAAAAAACCGTCGGCCTTTTTCGGCGGCACCCTCTCCCGGATATCTTTCATTATTTATCGGCGCCCTATATTGTTTCTTTAATCCCATGCACTTCTTTGCTTATTCTTTTTCTGTTTCGTTATTCCCTTTTTGTTTCACTATACCCTTTCTGTTTCGTTATTCCCTTTCCGTCTTTTTATTCTACTTCTGTCTTTTTATTTCCCCTCTATCCTCTTATTTTGCTTCTGTCCTCTTGCTTCGCTTCCTCTTCCTCGTTCCTATCTCTTTTCTGTCTTTTTGTTTTCTTTTGCGTTCTTGTTCCTTTTCTGCTTGTTCCCCTTCTGCGCTTTTGTTCCTTTTCTATCTGCTTATTCCCCTTCTGCGCTCTTGTTCCTTTTCGGTCTCCTTACTCTCTCCTGCCTCTTAAGTCCTTTTACCTCTTTATTTCCCTCTTGTCTCTTTCTCGGTGCCGTCAGGTCGTAGCTCTCGCCCACCATCCTCCTGATTTCCTCCTCCGGCACGCTCCCGTCCAATATGACCGAATTCCAATGTTCCTTGTTCAAGTGATAAGCGGGAATCACAGCCTCATATATCTGCCGCCAGAAATCTCTCCATTGCGGGTCACACTTCAGATTGATCCAGACATGACCGTCCCTTTCGAAAATCCAAGCGAACACCTTTTTGCTGCTTCTATGGCGTATGACACACCAGTTGGGATCATGGAAGGGGTAATCCTCATACACATCCTTCAGCGTCAGACAATATGCAATCACATCCTTTCTCTCCCTCATCCCCATCCTCCTGCATCGGTTCTCCGCCCCTATTTCTTTGAGCCCTGCCCTCCCCGGAACACAGTAACACAGCACTCTCTCCGTCCTCAGACCTTATTCTTCAAGTAAACCGTGACCTCCGAGCGATTATAGTAAAGCTGTCTGATTCTTACGATCCCGAACCTGTTTCCCAGAACCTTCCTCGCCACGTTGATGCGTTTCTGAACTCCCTGCTTGGGAAGCTTCAGGGTCATAAGGCATTCACCATCTTTCTTCAACAAGCCGCTCATCTCGCACAGAATATCCATGGACTGGTTGGTGTCCATCTTCATATCGTTCACGATCAGATCATAGGTACCCTCCCTATGGCTCCTCGCAAATTCCTGCGCCGTCATCCTGAAATGCCTCACGTTTGGCCATCCCGCAGCCGCCTCGTCCAGAGCTGCCGGATCCACCGCATCCACGCCGATTCCCCTCTTGCTCAGATAATGCGTCCATCCCCCCGGAGCAGCCCCCAGATCCAGCGCCCGCATACCCTCTCCGGCCTTCATCCCGAACACCTCAAATGCCTCTTCAATCTTCCATTCCGCCCGGCATACCATGTCCTCCGGCTGGGAATAGAACAGAATCCCTCCTGCCCGACGGCTCACATTGTCTTCCGCCTTAGAAATTCCCATGTAGGCGAACCGGTCAAAGACCGTCAGGGAGACCACCGTATCCGCCTCCTGCGCCGACACCGTATACCCTTCCTTCTCCAGAGACGATGCCAGTAAATTCGTTAATTCTCCATTCGAATATGCAAACATCCTCTGGGCAACGATCCGACACTGGCATACCAGAACATCTCCCTTGTCCGCATGAACCGACACAGCCTGCAGCATATTCAGAAATCGGGGAAAATCCGAAGCCTCCCCTCCGACCTCCACTCTGAACATGAACGGATGGATATGCTGCAGAAAGACAAAATCCTCCCTCTCTATCTGCTCCGCTACCCCCTCGAAGCCGCCCAGAGAAAAAGCAGCGGCATCGTTTCCTCTCTCCAGAAGCTCCAGCCCGGCAATCCTGCCATGAAGCTCATTAAAAAGAAGCGGCTCACAGAAAGCCTTGTAATTTGCTACAAATCCTGCTGCCCCGCTATATACCGAACCATCCATTCTTCCTTCCTCCCCCTATGCTTTCCAAGACAGTTCAGGCTACTCCCCGTACACCCTCTTCCATTCTTCCTCCGTCAGCCGGGGCACATGCCACGAACCGGCATCCTCTTCCCCCGAAGAGAGAATTCTGTTCGACACATATCTTACCCCGCCTTCCGCCAGCGGGCGAACCACAACCTCGCAGGAATATGCTCTGGACAGATTGTGCCCCGGATACACCGCATTCACAGTCAGCGTCAGGGTTCCGTCACCGTTTTCCTGCCATTTTACCACCTCAGGATAGATATCCGCAGGATGCTCTGCATCAAAAAATCCCCTCGGCCTATATTCATAACAGCCGCTTTCTGTAATATACTTTGTCTTTGACCTCAGAACCTCCGTCTCAATGTCAAAATAAGTCTTAATCACGTCCTCGAACTCAGCCGCAGGAATTTCGTAAACCACACCTGTTCCTGCGCTTTCCCCGGCAGTATACGGAACCGGTCTGTTATACTTCATCCCATAAAAAATATCATATAGATCATAGAAATCAAGCGCTCCAAAATCCTCCTCGCTCCAGTCCAGAAGGAACAGATCATTCCTTCCATACCCTATGGGGGCGATATAGCGCCGGTTCAGCTCCCTGCACCTCTCCTCCAATGGCAGTACCCTCAAGGCGGTATGCAGGGGCGTGCCGCTCATGGACAGCAGATAATAATCCGCCGCAAAGCTGCTGCCCTCAAAGATCAGATAGCCCTCCGATGTACACTCCCAGAAATCCGCCGAATAGCGGACAAGGTCCTCATTCTTCAGACCGTCTGCGGAGGGCTGCCAGCAGCCCCTGACGACCTCCACCTTTCCGTCCGCCGCCCGTAGATCATATCCTGTGAAGCCCCCAAGGTATGAGAGCTGCGCCACGGTCAGACTCCCTTCCTCCCCTGCATCCACCAGCCTGCAGAATTCCAATACCTGATCCGCCCCGGCCATGTCCACCTGATTCTCACTGTCCACCGCCCCATAGCCGGATTCGCCCAGCTGCCGCACCATGCGCTTCATGACATCCAGGCTTATCAGGGTATCTTTTACTGCCGCCTCTTCATATATAGCCTCATAACATTCCGCCAAAGCCCATAGGCCTCCGGCACAGTCCCCTGCTTTGGATCCGGTCTCCTCTTGTCCCCTTTTCTCTTCTTGCGGCTCCTGAACTTGTCCGTCCGCCTCCAGTTCTGCCGGAGGAAGGCCGAAGCAGAGAGCATCCTCCTTCACCAGCAGGCAACCGCCTGCGACAGCACAGAACAAGACTGTCCCGACCACGGCCCAAGCAGCTGCCCTTCTCCTGCTCTTCATTCTATTGCATCCGCCATGCATTGTCAACCCGGTTCGCCGCCTCCCTTCTGCACATCATCTGCTCTTTCATTTTTATGTCCTGCTTTATGCTACCCATGAAAAGAAACTGCGCTCTCATTCTACTTTGCCGCAAGGTGCTCCCTGCTCCATATGCGCCTCAAATTCCTCCAACGACTTGGAACGGGCTGCCAGCTTGCCATATGCTGTGCGGACTGCACCTACCAGCTCCAGCGTCCATGCCGCCCCCACGTACTTTTTGAGAAAATGCAGAAATTCCCCCGGTTTAGACAACTTCCTCTTATAGCCCTTGTCATGAGGCATACTTACAGTACTTTCTTCCAGCTTTGTCATGTTCTCCTTGCGCCACCTTCCTTTCCTGAATCAAATACCCCGCAGCAAACTGACGGGGTATCAAGCTTGATGCGCAGCAGGCTGCGGGGTATTTGACCCTTGCGGCATTCGCAAAGCCAATTATGAATCGGCTTTATGCTCGTGCAAGCAACGGCATAAAGTCAGCAGAGCTGACTTTACTCATTGCCCGCAGGAATAAGCTGCGCAGGAAAGACGGTGCCCTTCCTGCTGTGATCTGTGGATTTATTTCGTGGGATGCCATGGCTCCCGCCCAGCAAGAAGTCTGAATTTACACGACAAGCTTTGCACAGCCCTGAGAATTTAGTAGAATTTCGGATTCTTTGCCTGATGATATCTTAGCATGATATAGGTGAAACTGCAAGGAAAATTATGCATTAACCGCACTGACAAACTTGCTCTGGCAGTTCTGTTATGATTCGGATCCAATTCCTCCGTCATCTGCACTCCCGTATTTCCTGAATGACTTCCTTATATGGCCTGCCCTTACCAAAAAGCATGGTTGTCCCCAGCACGAAGCCGTCCATTCCCATGGGCGCAAATTTCTGTATCTTGTCTGCGCTGCAGGCTCCGTCCCAATATGCCCTGAAGTCCATCTCCTCTTTCATCCGAAGCAGCCTTGCTATCTTCTCGCCTACATATGGAAGATACATCTGCCCTGCATTGCCGGGATTTACCGACATGACGAGTACCTTTTTCACGATGCGGAGCATCTCATAGACATTCTCGATGCTGGTTCCGGGATTAATGGCGATGCCCGGGATCATGCCTGCATTGATCACCTTCTGCAGAGTCGTGGAGGGGTGGTATTCCGCCTCCGGATGAATATAGACCGTATCGCCCCTGCGGAGCCTGCGCAGAAAAATTTCTATGTTGTTGTTAGGATGTTCGATCATCAAATGTATGTCCAGCGGCTTTTTTGCCACTGACGCAATATACGCCATGTCATTCAGGGACATGGCAAAATTCGGCACATAACGCCCATCCATGATGTCAACATGAAAGGAATCAATGCCGCCTTCTTCCAGATTTTTCACTTCCTGCTCCAGATGGCCATAATCGGCGCACATCATAGAGGCTGTCAGTTCAAATTTCATTCCGCTGTTTCTCCCTCTTCTTTCCCCTTTTCCATTGCCGGCTCCACGTACCATGTGACAGTAACCTTCGGATGTACATTTACTTCCTTCCAGTCCGCTCTGGGATTACATGCACCTACAAGTCCAAAAGAATATGCTCCCGAGCCCAGCTCTATACGAATCCATGCCTCCCCCAGTCACAATAATTATCTAAATCATAGGA